>NZ_JAUJWZ010000011.1:0-217693 GCF_031931925.1 Pseudomonas sp. rhizo66 | reverse complement strand
ATTATGGATTCACTGAAGATCGCTCAGGTCGGTGTACCTCCAGAATATCCCCCGATCGGTCCCCTCTCCCCCTAGGAGAGGGCTAGGGTGAGGGCCTGTCTTTAAACGCCCACCTGACCAGTGGCCAATTGCTAACCATTCCCACCTCTGCGACAATCGCGAACAATTCGCGTTAGTTAACATTTCCCAATCGGTGATGTCCGGTGTCGTCAGTCCCAAGCCCTAACAGTGAGCTCGTCGGTGCGCTGTATCGCGACCATCGCGGTTGGCTGCTGGCCTGGCTGCGGCGCAATGTGGCGTGTCCACAGCGCGCCGAAGACCTGAGCCAGGACACCTTTGTCCGCCTGCTCGGTCGCGACGAAATGCAGACACCGCGCGAGCCGCGCGCCTTTCTGGTGGCGATCGCCAAAGGCTTGCTGTTCGACTACTTTCGCCGTGCGGCGCTGGAACAGGCCTACCTCACCGAGCTGATGCTGATCCCCGAAGGTGAACAACCCTCGGTGGAAGAACAGCAAATGATCCTCGAAGACCTCAAAGCCATCGACCGCTTGCTCGGCAAACTGTCGAGCAAGGCCCGCGCCGCCTTCCTTTATAACCGCCTCGATGGCCTCAGCCATGCCGAGATCGCCGACAAGCTCGGCGTCTCGGTGCCGCGCGTACGCCAGTATCTGGCGCAAGGCATTCGTCAGTGCTACATCGCGCTGTACGGTGAGCCGACGTGAGCCCGGCCAGTTCCAGACCGGTGCCGGCGCATGTGCTGGACGCGGCGATTGCCTGGCAACTGACCCTCGATTCGAGCAGTCCGCTGGAGCGCGAAGAGTTCGCCAAATGGCACGCGGCCCATGAAGAACACGCCCGTGCGTGGCGGCAACTGGGCATGCTCGATCAGCGTTTCAGTGTAGCCAAAGGCCCGGCCCGCAGCGCCTTGCTGCAATCACGCGAAGGCATTCGCCGGCGGGTGCGCAGACTGGGCAGTGGGCTGGCCAGCGTTGTGGTGCTGGTCGGAGTGGGGCTGTTTGCCAGCGAACGGTTTCTGCCGCTGGACTACTGGCTCGCCGACCAGCGCACCGCGACCGGTGAGCAGCGTACTGTTCGCCTCGCCGACGGCACGGTATTGAACCTCAACACCCACAGTGCGGTGGATGTGCGGTTCGATGACAAGCGGCGGTTGATCGTGTTGCAGGAAGGCGAAATTCTCGTCGAGACCGGGCATGGCGATGCGCGCCCCTTTATCGTCGAAACCCGCGAGGGCAGCATGCGTGCCCTGGGTACGCGTTTTTTGGTCAAGCGTGAAGACCAAGGCACGCGCCTGAGCGTGTTGCAATCGGCCGTGGCGGCGCACCCGCAATCCAACCCTGAAGAGCAAATCCTCCATGAAGGCCAGCAAGTGCTGCTGCGCAGTGACGGACTGGGTTCGATCGTCGCGCTCAATCCCGGCGCTGATGCCTGGACACGCGGCATGCTGGTGGTCGAGAACGCACGCCTCGGCGATTTGGTGCATGAGTTGGGGCGGTATCGGCGCGGGCATCTGGGCGTGGCGCCGGACGTGGCGGACTTGCGCATCACCGGCAGCTTCCCGCTGCATGACACCGACAAAGCCTTGAGCGCATTGCTGCCGACTTTGCCAGTGCAGATCGAGCGGCATACGCCGTATTGGGTCACTGTCGCAAAGGCCGATATCAAACCTGAGTAATGCGGTGTCTGAGCGGCCGCCATCGCTGGCAAGCCAGCTCCCACAGGGATCTGCGGTGAGCAGCAATTTTGTGAACAGCACTGAAACCTGTGGGAGCTGGCTTGCCAGCGATGAGGCCCCTACAGCCTCCACTTTCAGTTGATCGAAATTATTTTCATCCAGCCCTATCACTTTCTGATTCTCATCCGGCACACAGGCAATTGAGAAATATTTCCATTCAGGAGCCGCCGTATGTCCCGTTCGCTAGACACTTTGTTGCGCCCCAGTCTGCTGGCTGTCGCCATCGCGCTCGGCGCGCCGCTGATCAGCAGTCCGTTGCTTGCCGCTGAACAAGCGTCCAGCGTGCGCGCCTACAATCTGCCGGCGGCGCCACTGTCGACCACCCTGAACCAGATCGCCAGCCAGGGCGGCATCGCGCTTTCGCTCAATCCGTCGCTGGCGGCGGGCAAGACCTCGGCGCCGGTCAACGGCCAGTACGACGCGGCCGGTGCCTTGCGCGCGGCCCTGCGTGGCACCGGTCTGCAACTGGAACAAAGCAGCACCGGCACCTACACCCTCGTGGCCGTGCCTGAAGGGACGCTGGCCCTGCCGGAGACTTCGGTCATCGGTGTTGAAAACTTCGAAAGTGCCTGGGGCCCGGTCGAAGGCTACACCGCCACCCGCACCGCTGCCGGCAGCAAGACCGACACCGCACTGGTCGAAGCACCGCGTTCGATCTCAGTGGCGACCCGCCAGCAAATGGACGACCGCAGCGTGCACAGCCTCGATGACGCGGTGCGCTACATGCCGGGTATCACCGCCAGCAGCTACGGCAGCGACACCCGCGCCGACTGGCTGCGGGTGCGTGGCTTCGAACCGACCCAGTTCCTCGATGGCCTGCCGCTGCCAAAAGGCGTGTACGCCAACCCGAAACAGGAAACCTGGAACCTCGACCGCCTCGCCCTGCTGCGCGGCCCGGCCTCCTCGGTTTACGGCCAGACCCCACCGGGCGGTCTGCTGGACATGGTCAGCCGTCGCCCAAGTGCCGAAGCCAGCAACGAAATCCAGCTGCAATACGGCAGCGACAACCACCGCCAGATCAACTTCGCCAGCACCGGCAAGATCGATGACGCCGGCCAGTTTCTCTACGGCCTCAGCGGTGTGGTGCGCGACAGCGGCACGCAGGTCGATCACGTCGACAACAAGCGCTACAACATCGCGCCGAGCCTGACCTGGAACATCGACGACGACACCAAATTCACCCTGCTCAGCCAGTTCACTCGCGACGATACCGGCATCACCAGCCAGTTTCTGCCGGTACAGGGCACCAAGATTAAGTCGCCGCTCGGTGATATTTCCCACCACAAGAATCTGGGTGATCCGGACTGGGAATATTACGATCGCACCTACTACGCGCTGGGCTACGCCTTTGAACATCGTCTGAACGATGTCTGGCAGTTCAAGCAGAACCTGCGTTACACCAAGTCGGACCTGTCGTTCCAGTCGCTGACGCCGGGGTCGTACCCGTTCACCGAAGTGGATGATCAAGGCAACGTCGGGCGCACCAGCACCAGCGTCGAAGAAGACATCAGCCAGTTCGCCGTGGACAACAACTTCCAGGCCGACTTCGCCACTGGCGATATCCGCCACACCCTGCTGCTGGGCCTTGACCACCAGCGCAGCAACACCAACTACACCTCGATCTTCGGTGACGGCCTGACCACCAACGTGATCACGCCGATCTACGGTCAGCCGATCGTGCGCCCGGCGCGCTCCACCGCGTTTTACGATTACGACCAGAAGACCTACCAGACCGGCCTGTACATCCAGGATCAGATGGCCCTCGACCAGTGGCGCCTGACCCTCGGCGGCCGTGAAGACTGGGTGCACACCAGCACAAAATTCATCAACAAGGGCGATGCCACCAACACCCAGCGTGACAAGGCGTTCAGCGGCAACGCAGCGCTCAGCTACGTTTTCGACAACGGTTTCGTGCCGTACCTGTCGTATGCCGAATCCTTCCAGCCGACCACGGGCGCCGACGCCACCTCGACCGGTTCGCTCAAGCCGACCGAAGGCAAACAGTGGGAACTGGGCATCAAGTACCAGCCGCCGGGCAGCAAAACCCTGCTGACCGCCGCCGTGTACGACCTCACCCAGAAGAACGTCTCGGTCAACACCTTCGTCAACAACGTGTCGATCACCAGTCAGACCGGCGAAGTGAAAGTCAAAGGCCTGGAGCTGGAAGCGGTTTCCGACGTCACCGACAACCTCAAAGTTATCGCCGCCTACACCCTGGCCAAATCCGAAGTACAGAATGGCGTCGACAAGGGCAATCGCCTGCAACTGATGCCGAACCAGCAAGCGTCGCTGTGGACCGATTACACCTGGCACGCAGGCGTTCTCGACGGCTTCGGCATTGGCGGTGGCGTGCGTTACACCGGCAACACCTACGGCGACAAAGCCAACACCTGGCTGGGCAAGGCGGACGCCTACACCGTGTTCGACGCGAGCGTGCATTACGACCTCGGCCGTCTGGACAACAGCCTCAAAGGCGCATCGCTGGCCGTCAACGCAACCAACCTGTTCGACAAGGAATACATTTCCACCTGCGACAGCTTCTACTGCTACTACGGCGACACGCGCAGTGTCGTCGCCAGCGCCACTTACAAGTGGTAAGCAATTGAGCTGAAACAGTTCATGTCACCCGGCCGTCCCTCGTGGACGGCTTTGGTGTTTTTGAAGGTCATGAAATGAAAAGTAAAACTATCCGCCGCTGGTCCTTCATCCACACCTGGACCAGCCTGGTCTGCACCGTGTTTTTGCTGATGCTGGCACTGACCGGTTTGCCGCTGATCTTTCATCACGAGATCGAGCACCTGCTCGGCGACGCACCCGAAGTGCGCGAGATGCCCACCGACACGCCTCGATTGAATCTGGCGCAACTGGTCGAGGCCGCCGAAAAGCATCGCCCCGATGACGTCGTGCAGTACTTCGGTTTCGATGACGATGAGCCGAACGCCGTGCTGACGATCATGGCGAAAACCGCGGGCACCGAACCGAACTCGTCACACACGTTCATGCTTGATGCACGCACCGGGGAGGCGCTGGAAACGCCTTCGGCCAACGGTGGTTTGATGCTGTTCATCCTGCGCCTGCACGTCGACATGTTCGCCGGGCTGCCGGGCAAATTGCTGCTGGCGTTCATGGGGCTGCTGTTTGTCGTGGCCATCGTGTCCGGGACGGTGTTGTACCTGCCGTTCATGCGCCGTTTGAAGTTCGGCACCGTGCGTCAGGACAAGTCGACAAGATTGCGCTGGCTCGACCTGCACAACCTGATCGGTGTCGTCACCCTGACCTGGGCGCTGGTGGTCGGCGTGACCGGCGTGATCAGCGCCTGTGCTGATCTGTTGATCGCAGCCTGGCGCAACGATGCCTTGAACACCTTGATCGCGCCTTATCGCGATGCCCCGCCACTGACGCATCTGGCGCCGGCCACGCGTTTGCTCGATATCGCTGGCGAAGTGGCCCCGGACATGCAGCCGGACTTCATTGCCTTCCCCGGCACACGCTTTTCCAGTGAGCACCATTACTCGGTATTCATGAAGGGCGGCACGCACCTGACCTCGCATCTGCTGACGCCGGTGCTGATCGATGCCACCACGCTGCAGGTCACCGCCGTGGCCGAACGGCCGTGGTACATGGACGCCATGGGCATGTCGCAACCGCTGCACTTCGGCGACTACGGCGGCATGCCGATGAAGATTCTCTGGGCCACGCTCGATGTGCTGACGATCATCGTGCTCGGCAGCGGCGTGTATCTGTGGGTGGTGCGGCGCAAAGCGGCCAGGCCTGTGCCGGAAACGGCGGAGGCGTCTGCATGAAGCCGCGTCAGTCGAATTTCTGGAAGGTCTTCAGCACGCCGATCGTGATTGCATTGCTCAGTGCAGCGGGATTGTTTGCGGCGTTGTTGGGGGACGGGATCTGGGATGCGTTGAGCTGGGTTGGGCTGGGTGTTCCGGCCGTTCTGGCGATCAGGGGATTGCTGCAGCGCGGGTAGTTTTGTGTTGTCGGTGATGGCCTCATCGCTGGCAAGCCAGCTCCCACAAGGATCTCTGCTGGGCCGAAAATGTGTATTCACTGGAAAAACCTGTGGGAGCTGGCTTGCCAGCGATGGCGGCCGGATGGGCGCCATCGCTGGCAAGCCATCGCGGTTCTGACTAGGCTAACCACCTGCTCTTCGACGATCACCGAGGTTTGCCAATGTCCGCCCCCAGCATGACCCTGTACCACAACACGCTCTCCCCGTTCGTGCGCAAAGTGATGGTGTTGCTGCATGAAACCGGCCAGCAGGATCGCGTTGCCTTGCAAGACTGCGTGCTCAGCCCGGTCAGCCCGAGTGCCGAGCTCAATGCCGATAACCCGCTGGGCAAGATTCCCGCCCTGCGTCTGGCCGATGGCAACGTCATCCATGACAGCCGGGTGATCCTCGAATACCTCGACCAACAACACGTCGGCAATCCACTAATCCCGCGCGAAGGCGCGGCCCGCTGGCGCCGCCTGACCCTGGCCTCGATGGCCGACGGGATCATGGACGCGTCGGTGATGGTGCGTTATGAGCTGGTGTTGCGCGCGCCGGAAAAGCATTGGGACGAATGGCTTGAAGCTCAGCGCGACAAGATCCGCCGCGCCCTCGCTGTGTTGGAAAAAGATGCGATTGCCGAGCTGACCAGCCATTTCGATGTGGCCGCCATCAGTGTGGCCTGTGCGCTGGGTTACCTCGACCTTCGCTTCCCGGACCTGGGCTGGCGGGATGCCAACCCGCAATTGGCCAACTGGTTCTTTGAAGTGAGTCAGCGACCGTCCATGATCGCCACGATGCCCAAGCCTTAAATCGGCGGCGCCTGTTCCGGCCTCTTCGCTGGCAAGCCAGCTCCCACAGGATTTGTGGTAGATCGGGGATTTATGTCATCACCGAACTCATTGTGGGAGCTGGCTTGCCAGCGATGGCAGCCACTCGGTTCCACAGGCAAAAACCCGATAATCCGCGTCACCAGTTCATCCTTCCAGCACTGTTCCTCACGCAACCCAAGCGACCGGCTCATTGCATCGCCCCCACATCAAACTCCAACGGTTTGGCCGGTTTCTGCCCGATCCCGTACCAGTCCAATTTGCGCGTCAGCACCATGAACACACCCAGCAGGCCGAACAGCAACAACGAGCCCATCAACAACGCGTAATCCTCAGCGCTGAGCAATCCGTAGAGCAGGCCATACAACGCCGCCAGCCCCGCCGAAAAGCTCAAACCGTGACGCACACTGCGCAGCACATGGCAGACATAAAACCCGATCAACAACACACAAGCGCTGGCCGACAGCAGATACGCCGGGGCAAAACCGATGTGCTCCGACAGCGACAGCAACAACAGATAAAAGAACGCCAGCGCCACACCGACCAGCGCGTATTGCACCGGGTGCACGGCCAGACTCTTGAGCACTTCGAACAGGAAGAAACCGGCGAACGTCAGGACAATGAACAGCAGCGCATATTTGATCGCTCGATCGCTCTTCAGATATTGATCCACCGGGTCGATGAAGCTCACGCCGAAGCTGCGACCGTTGAACGCCTCGCAATCATTGCTGCTCACGCAACGGCTCATGGCGTCTTGCAGGTTGGTAGAGAAAAACGTGGTCTGCCAATCGGCGCTGAAACCCTGATCATTGATTTCACGTTTGCCCGGCAGGAAGTTGCCGACAAAGCTTGGATGCGGCCAGTTGGCGGTGAGGCTGACACTGCTGCTCTTACCCACCGGCAACACTTGCAACGAACCGGTGCCTTGCAGACGCAGGTCGAAACCAAAGCTCAGCTCGGTGGTTTTGCTGGTGTCGAGCAGCGGCAACGTGACCCGCACGCCTTCACCGAGCCATCCGACTTGCGTGCCAGGAACGAAGTCCAGACGCTGGCCTTCGAGTTCTAGTTTCAGCGCATTTTCGATGCCGCGAATGTCGCTGATACCGACCGCGAGAAACGGTGCATCGAATTGGTAATCGGTGAAGTCTTCTTTGATGCCCAACTGTGCTGGCAGCGAAAAGTGGCCGTTGATGCGGTTGTCGGCATGGAACAGACGCGCTTCATAAATGCCCCGTGCACGCAGTTCGGTCTGCACCTGACCGTCGAGTTCGAAACGCTCCGGCAGGAAGTACAAACGGCCGCGCTCTTCGCTCGGCTCGTCGTAGCGCTGATTGGTTTTGTCGTTGGTTTTCCAGTTGTGAATCACTTTGCGATACGGCACCACCATCACCGGGCCGCTCAGTTGCTGGCTGTAGCTGGAACTGCGGGCGATGTCTTCAAGCACACCGTCGCGTAGTTCTTGGCGCTCGTCGATGACGCCGTCGATCATCAGCAGCGGGATCAGCAACAGCAGGATCAGCAGGGCGATGGCGCCGAGCTTTATCGTCAGATTCTTGTTCATGGGACTCTCCCTGTTTGGATGGGCAGAGTCTGCTGAGTGGGTGTGGGGTTTTTGTGGGGGGAATGTGGAGATTGTGTGGAAAAATCAAAAGATCGCAGCCTTCGGCAGCTCCTACAGGTGTACGCAACCCTATGTAGGAACTGCCGAAGGCTGCGATCTTTTGACGGAATCAAGGCAGGCGCAATATCACTTCAACACCGTTTTCGACATTGCGAATCTGCATCGCCCCACCATGCAACTTGACCACCTCTTCAACGAAGTTAAGCCCCAGCCCCGTGCTTTTCCGCCCACTGTCCGGTCGCGGCAATGAGTAGAAGCGCTCGGTCAAACGCGGCAAGGCGTAATCGGGAATCGGCGCGGTTTCATTGAAGAGCCGGTAAACAATCTGCTCCTCTTCGCGCTGGGCACTGAAGCGCAACAAGCCCTGACGCGGGGTGAAATCCAGCGCATTCTCCAGCAGATTACCCAACGCCTGACGCAACAGAAATGGCTCGCCAATCAACAGCAGATCCGCTGCAATCGTCTGTTCGATGCACAACAGTTTGCCCTCAATCCGCGCCGCCTGCCCCTGCAACAACTGATCAACCAGCGCCGCCAACGGCACGGCGACCCGCTCTTCCAGGCCTTGACGTTGTTCCACTTGTGCCAGATTCAACAACCGTTCGATCAACTGCTGCATCCGCGCACTTTCGCTGTCGATGTTGCCGATAAACCTCAGGCGCTGAACCGGCGGCATGTCGCCCTGCAGCAACTCCGCTGCGCCACGAATCGCCGCCAGCGGACTTTTCAGTTCATGGGTCAGCGTGTGCACGTAACGCTCGACGTAGGCCTTGCCTTCCAGTTGCGTGCGCATCTGCTCGACCGCTGTCGCCAGTTGCTCCAGCTCACCGCCGCGATAGTGCGGCACTTCCACCCGCCGCCCTTCGCTCACCGCCTGGGCATAACCGGTCAACCGGTGCAGCGCACGGCTCAGCCACCACGACAGCAATGCGCCAAACAGCAGACCGAGGCCGATCAACCCGGCGCCGTAAAACAGCAGGCGCCGCTCGGTGCGATCGACGTAGGGCTGCAATGAGCTGTTGGGCTTGGCCACGGTGACCACACCGATGATCTGGCCGTTGTCGCGGATCGGTGCGCCGACGTGCATCACCGACGAGTTCGCGTCATTCGCATCACTGCGGCTCGAACGCGCGCCATATTCGCCGCGCAGGGTCAGGTAAACGTCGTTCCAGCGCGAGTAATCCTGACCGACCGCGACACCACTGGAATCGAGCACGACGATGCCTTTCGCGTTGGTGACGTAGATGCGGTGGTTGACCTGATTTTTCGGCAAGCCCCAAATGGTCGCTTGCGGCTGACGCTCGCCATAGGCGCGGAGCAACTCGGGCCAGCGGTTCTCGCTAAGGGTGCCAGCCTTGAAATCATCACGGAGGATTTCCGCCATCAGGTTGGCGGTATCGACCAGGGTTTCTTCGGTGGACTGGCGCACGCCGGGGCGGATTTCTTCCATCACCGTGTTGAGCACGAAATAACCGGTCAGACCGACAAACAGCACATACACCAGAAAGATCCGCAGCCCCAGCGACATCAGCTGTGCCCCGGGCTGTAGCTGTAACCGAGGCCGCGATGGGTCTGGATCGGCTCGGCATCGGCACGCACCAGCCGCAGTTTGGCGCGCACGCTCTTGATGTGGCTGTCGATGCTGCGCTCGTAACCGGCGTCGGCGGCCACGCCCAGCGCATCGAGTAATTGCTCGCGGCTGAAGACCCGCTCGGGTTGTTCGAGCAGGCATTGCAGCAGGCGGAATTCGTGGCGGGTCAGGCTTAACGTCTGGCCGCGATAAATGATTTGAATCCGTTCCGGATCAATACGAAACAGCGCTGAACTGGCCTCAATCGCTGGACGCGGCGCCATGCGTTTCAGAATTGCCTTTACTCGCGCCGCGACTTCACGCGGGCTGAACGGCTTGACCACGTAGTCGTCGGCGCCGATTTCCAGCCCGACCACACGATCAATCTCGGCATCGCGGGCGCTGAGGAACAGCACCGGCACTTCGCTGAAGCGCCGTAGCTGTTTGCAGGTCTCGAAGCCGCTGATGTCCGGCAGGCCGATGTCGAGGATGATCAGATCGGCCGGGCTCTGGCGCTGATGTTCCAGCGCCAGAGCGCCGAGGCTCAACCACGTGGTGGTGAAGCCTTCGCCCTGCAAGGCAAAAATCAGCGTGTCGGCAATTGCCGCTTCGTCTTCGACAATCAGGATATGAGGCATGGCGTCCGAGCCCGTGGGTTAGGTGCGCGAACGGTGCCCCAAGCCTGACGTTACGTCAATCAGACCACTTGGCTCAGCAGTCCGGCTTGTCCGCCGTGAAGCGCCGCGCCGGGTTCACCGCCGCGCCGAACTCGCGCAAGGCCTTGGCACCGATCAGCAGCGGGTAGTTGAAGTTGCTGCGGTCGGTCAGGTTGACCTCGACGGTACGCTTGACGTTACCCAGACACAGTTCCAGATCGACCACCGGGCGCTTGGCGACTTCGGTGCTTTCGCCCTCGTCCTCTTCATCCGAACGGCTCTTGATCTTGCTGATACGCGCGACCTTGTGTTCATAGACCTTGTTGCTGGCGTCTTTGGTGGCGAGGCGGAACCGCACCCATTCATCGCCATCGCGGGTGAAGGTTTCGATGTCCTTGGCCGACAGCGAGGCGGTCAGGGCGCCGGTGTCCATCTTGGCCTTGAGCACTTCACCGCCGATTTCCGGCAGCGCGATGTATTCGTAGCGCCCGTACAGGGTCGGCTCGGCGGCCATGACCGGCAGGGCGACGAGGGCAAACAGTGCAAGGAGGGATTTCACGTAAGGGGCTTCCTTGGAAAATGAGGGCGGCAGAGTGGGATTTTAGACACCCATTGATTCATTCGTTCGCCTTGAAATTGCTTTCGCGAGCAGGCTCGCTCCCACAGGGTTTTGTACTGAGCACACATTTTTAATGCACCTGAATCCAGAGTGGGAGCGAGCCTGCTCGCGAAGAGGCCAGCACATTCAACACAACGCTTGAGCAAAGCATACGCAGCCAAAAGTGAAACATTCGTCACCGCCGATTTGGCCTGCCGCGCGAAGCTGCTTATCATGGCGCGCCCATCCGTTTGCAAAGAGTTGCTTATGCGCCGCCTGCTCACCGGCTGTTTCGTCACCCTGCTGCTGTTGCTCAACACCCTGATCCTGATCGGGCCGTTGCTGGTGTTTGCCCTGCTCAAACTGGTGGCGCCCGGCCGCTGGCGCGACTATGCGTCGGGGGCGGTGATGTGGATCGCCGAGACCTGGGCCGAGATCGACAAGCTGATTTTCCGCCTGTGCATCCCTACCCAATGGGACATTCGCGGTGGTGAAGATCTGCGCGGTGACACCTCGTATCTGGTGGTCAGCAACCACCAGTCGTGGGTCGATATTCCGGCACTGATCCAGACCCTCAACCGGCGCACGCCGTTCTTCAAATTCTTCCTCAAAAAAGAACTGATCTGGGTGCCGTTCCTGGGCCTGGCGTGGTGGGCGCTGGATTACCCGTTCATGAAGCGCTACACCAAGGCGTTTCTCGCGAAGCACCCGGAGCTGGCGGGCAAGGATCTGGAAATCACCAAACAGGCGTGCGAGCTGTTCAAGCGTCAACCGGTGACCGTGGTGAATTATCTGGAAGGCACCCGCTACACCGCGGCAAAAAGCACCCAGCAGCAATCACCGTTCAAGCACTTGCTCAAGCCCAAGGCGGGCGGCGTGGCGTTCGTGTTGGCGGCGATGGGTGAACAGCTGGATGCGATGCTCGATGTCACGGTGGTTTATCCACAGGCGAACATCCCGGGCTTCTGGGATTTGATCAGCGGCAACGTGCCGCGCGTGATCATCGACATCAAGACTCGTGAACTCGACCCGGCGCTGTGGCAGGGTGATTACGAGAATGATCCGGCGTTTCGCCAGACGGTTCAGAACTGGGTCAACCAGCTCTGGACCGAGAAGGATCAGCGCATCGCCGAACTGCGCGGCGAGCGCGGCTGAATCAGCTACCGGTGCCGGCGCCCCAGATGCTGCCCAGACTTTGCAGCAGCGGGCCGCCAACGCCCTGATCACCCAGATACTTGAGCAGCACCGGGGCAAACTGGCCGACCATGCCGCTGTCCATGCCCAGCGCGCCGAAGGCATTGTTCAGGTCATTGGTGTCCTTGACGTTGCCCAGCGCGTTTTCCAGCCCGGCTGACTTGCCCGACGAGCCCAGCAACCCGCTCAGCGCCGCCAGGTTGCCGCCGCCACCGGACAACTTGTCGATGCCCGGCACTTCCTTGGCCAACTGCGAATAATCGGTACTGCTCAATTGGTTCTTGGCCAAGCCAAGCATGGCGCTGGTGCCTCCGACGGCTTGCTGCGGGGTAACCCCCAGACCGGTGACGGCTTGCAGCAGACCGGCGGTTTCCGAGGTCGGCGCGGCGGCGGTGGCAGCGTTGCCGCCCTGCATGCTGGAAGCCGCCTTGGTCACATCGTCCAGACTGAAACCGGCAAACACCGGACTGGCCGCAAGGGTCATCAGCGAAGCCATTGCAATACCGCGTGAAATCTTCATTCAGACATCCTCTTGCGCTGTAAAAATCGCCCATTGAAAGGCGGCGAAACTGCCGGTTTGACCGGGTATCCGCCGGCATGTTCCGGCGCGGCGCATCCATTTTCATCATCGTCACGTAGATAAAACGTGAAAGTTGAATGCCCTCTCGATGAGTGGAAGCATGGCAGCCCTTTGATTGCAGAACATCAAAGGCTGCGAGCTTTTTAGAGCTTTAATTACTTGCCATGCGAATCAATATTTCAAAAGGAACTAGATACCTGTCAGACCTGACAGGTGTCCGAATGTCGGCGCTGGAATACGTTGTTGGTGTGTTAACGGCCCGAAAAAAGCAAGGTGTTATTAATGGTCATTCAACGGGAGATACGAAGATGGAAAGGCAAATAGAAGATAGAGAAACTGGTACGGTTCTATGGTTTAACGATGAAGATGGTTCTGTGGCGGTGACAATCTTTTAGTTCACGTTAATGGAATAGAAGCCGATGGTTTGCGAAGCTTAAAAGAAGGGCAAACGGTTTCCTTTGTAAGGCAGAAAGGATAGAAAAAGATACAGGCAGTACGAGTTCGCGCTGAGTAACATTAAAAAAGCGGCGAACCTGTGGTCGCCGCTTTTTGTCGTCTTATACAATCACGCCGCACTAAACAACTTATGCGGATCAATCACAAACTTCTTCGGCACTCCCGCATCGAACTCGCCATAACCTTCCGGCGCCTGATCGAGGCTGATGACCTGCACGCTCACCCCTTCGGCAATGTTGATGCGATCCCACATGATCGCCTGCATCAGTTGGCGGTTGTACTTCATTCGGATCGAGCTGTGGGCGATTCCGGCGGATGGCAAACCGATTCCCTCGGCGTGATTCCGGCGGGCGGCAAAGGAAAGGTTGAGTTGAGTTGAGTTGAGTTGAGTTGAGTTGAGTGAGGCGCAGAAAGCCTTTATCGGTAAACCGATTGCACTGGCGGTGAGTCTAGAGCCGAAAGGGGGGACGGCGATTGGGAAGCCGGCAGGACCGGTTCTTTATCAGGGTGTCTTGGCTGCACGCTGATCTACTTATGCATAAAAAATAAATCGTTTATTGCAAAAGAATATAAAAACCTGTCAGATCTGACAGTAGTCCGAATTGGGCAGACTCCACATGCTGGGTACTCCCAAACAAACAGGAGTGTGAAAATGAGTAAGTCGATCGCAATGGCACTTTTCGTCATCGGTGCAGCAACCACGAACGTTTATGCGGCCGGTGTCGAAAGTTGCCCACCGGTAAATACCATTAAATCATCGGCCTATACGGACACTAGCGTTGGAGAGCCGCACAACACCGGTTTCAAATACACCGCCAGTTTCAATGGCAAAACATGGACCGGTGTAACGCTATCAACCAACGACGACTTTCTAGATAAGAAATATCAACTGAAAGCAGAAAGTTTCGACGGCTCGATTTGCAGTTATGGTGGGAAAACAATCATTGAAAAAGTAGACAACAACCCAGCCAACGACAAGCATTCCACCCCATATCTGAAACTCAAATCCAGTTGATCTTGACGTTTTCAGGGTAGGTTTTACATAAAAAGGGCGACCCATGGGTCGCCCTTTTACCCGTTACGCCGCACTAAACAACTTGTGCGGATCAATCACAAACTTCTTCGGCACGCCCGCATCGAACTCGCCATACCCTTCCGGCGCCTGATCGAGGCTGATCACCTGCACACCTACCACTTCGGCGATGTTGATGCGATCCCACATGATCGCCTGCATCAGTTGGCGGTTGTACTTCATCACTGGGGTCTGACCGGTGTGGAAGCTGTGCGATTTGGCCCAGCCCAGACCGAAGCGGATGCTCAAGCTGCCCATTTTCGCGGCGGCGTCCACGGCACCCGGATCTTCGGTGACGTACAGGCCGGGGATACCGATCTTGCCGGCCACACGCACCACACCCATCAGTGAGTTGAGTACGGTGGCCGGTGCCTCGGCTTTGACACCGTCGTGGCCATGGCCGCGCGCTTCGAAGCCGACGCAGTCCACCGCACAATCGACTTCCGGTTCGCCCAGCAGTGCGGCGATCTGTTCGTGCAGCGGGGTGTCCTTGGACAGGTCGACGATTTCAAAACCCTGCGCTTTGGCGTGGGCCAGGCGGATGGTGTTGACGTCGCCGATGATCACTACCGCAGCACCGAGCAGACGCGCGGAAGCGGCCGCGGCCAGGCCGACCGGGCCGGCGCCCGCGATGTAAACGGTGCTGCCCGGGCCAACGCCCGCAGTGACTGCGCCGTGGTAACCGGTCGGGAGGATGTCGGAGAGGCAAGTCAGGTCGCGGATTTTCTCCATGGCCTTGTCGCGGTCCGGCAGTTTCAGCAGGTTGAAGTCGGCGTACGGCACCAGCACGTACTCGGCCTGGCCACCGGTCCAGTCGCCCATGTCGACGTAACCGTAAGCGCCGCCGGCACGGGCCGGGTTGACGGTCAGGCAGACGCCGGTGTGTTGCTCTTTGCAGGAACGGCAGCGCCCGCACGCCACGTTGAACGGTACGGAGACCAGGTCACCGATTTTCAGGTTTTCGACGTCGGAGCCTTTTTCGATCACCTCACCGGTGATCTCGTGGCCCAGCACCAGACCGGTCTGCGCCGTGGTACGGCCGCGCACCATGTGCTGGTCGGAGCCGCAGATATTGGTGGAAACCACTTTGAGAATGACCCCGTGCTCGATCTTGCGACCGCGCGGGTCCTGCATTTTCGGATAGTCGATTTTCTGTACTTCGACCTTGCCAGCGCCGAGATACACCACACCACGATTGCCAGACATGCTTTCACCTCGCTGTTGTTTTTATGGAACCGCGTTGCCCAGGCAGGCAGCGCGTTGAGTGCTCGGGTACAGATGCTGCTTTTGTGTTGTCTGTTATGGCCTCATCGCTGGCAAGCCAGCTCCCACAGAATTCGAGGTTGAATTCAATTTTTGTGTACGACACAAATCCCTGTGGGAGCTGGCTTGCCAGCGATGGCGGCCTAAAGAACGACGGTTCTGTTGGCGTTCAAGAACACCCTTCTTTCGATGTGATAGCCAACCGCCCGCGCCAAGGTCAGACCTTCGATATCCCGCCCCTTGGCAATCAGATCCTCGGGGTAATGACTGTGATCCACCGCCTCGACGCCTTGAGCGATGATCGGCCCTTCATCAAGGTCGTTATTGATGTAATGCGCCGTCGCGCCAACCAGTTTCACGCCCTTGTTGTAGGCCTGGTGATACGGTTTGGCGCCCTTGAAACCCGGCAGCAACGAGTGATGAATGTTGATCGCCTTGCCATCGAGCTTGCGGCACAACTCCGGCGACAGCACTTGCATGTAGCGGGCAAGGATCACCAGTTCGGCGCCGGACTCTTCGATCACCTGCCACACCTGACGCTCCTGCGACGGCTTGTCGTTGGGGTCGAGGGGGAAATGGTAGTAGGGAATCTGGTGCCAGTCGGCCAGCGGCTTGAGATCCGGATGGTTGGAGACCACCGCCGCGACGTCCATCGACAACTGGCCGATACGCTGGCGATAGAGCAAATCGTTAAGGCAGTGATCAGCCTTGGAGACCATGATCACCACTTTCGGCCGGTAGTTCGGCGCGGTCAGCTCGAAGACCATGCCAAAGGCCTGACCACGTTCGGCGAGGCCGGCGCGGAAGGATTGTTCGTCGAAGCCGTCGGGCTGACGGAATTCCACGCGAATGAAGAAACGCCCGGAGAGGCGGTCATCGAACGAGTGGTGCTCGGTGACGTAGCAGCCCTGCTCGAACAGAAAACGCGTGACCGCGTCCACCGTGCCGAGGACGCTGGGGCAGTCGGCGGTCAGAATCCATGTGTCTGGGGCGCGGCTCATGGTGCGGTGACTCCTGTTCTTTGTGCGGGGTGTCAGGTTTTTCCCTCACCCTGGCCCTCTCCCAGAGGGAGAGGGCCAGGGTGAGGTGTTCGTTGGAGCTACGCAGACCTGAAATTCCGAATGTGAATGCAGATCGCAAAAACACCCGAGATCGGCTCCCTTTCCCCCTCTCCCCCAGGGGGAGAGGGCTGGGGTGAGGGGGTAGCTCTTGATCTGTCAGGCCTGAACGCTAAGGCCGTACTCAGCCGACGCATCCTGCAACCACAACCACCAGTAATCCGAGAAGCTGCGACGAATCAACAATTCCCAGGTGTCTTCCGCCGTATGACGGATCATCAGCTGCGACTTGGCGAACACCGTGCCGACCGCTTTACCGACCGGGAAATTGTTCGGGTGCACGTCGTAGCTAGTGGATTTCATCAGCACCTGACGCACGTTCGGCCCGCTCAGTTCGAGCACTTGCTGACCGCCGCTGACATTGACGATCGCGATGTGCAGATCACCCAGCGCTTCGCGCAGTTTCTGCTCGGCGGCGAACTCTTCACCGCTTGGCACGATCAGCAGCCATTCGTCCGGGCCCATCCACTGCAGGCTGGTTTCGCCTTTGACGATGACGCTCAGCGCGCCGGGCAGTTCGATGCCCAGCGCTTTATGTACGCCGGCGGCGAACGCGGCATCGTGACCATCACCACGAATGGTCAGGTGGCCGAGGAGTTTCTTTTCCCGCACGATCACGCCGGCGTTCTTGCGGCCCTTGCCGACCAGGCTGGCGAGGTCGGCATGGTGCAGCGACGACTCGGCCTTGGCGCCAGTGGTTGGGCGTTGTTGGTAAACATTGGCTGTGGTCATAAAGCACCTTCCTGAATTCTGTTGGTTCCTGCGGTGGCTGATCTGCCGCTTTCGCGAGCAGGCTCGCTCCCACAGGGGAACGCGGTCGAATGTGGGAGCGAGCCTGCTCGCGAATAGCCGCCCGCCCACAGTTCTCGAGGCCGTCAAATGTTCTGGCGATCACCCTTCGGATCGAAGAACACCGAAGAAACAATCTCCGCTTCGATCACGCTGCCATCGGCCAGCGGTGCAAACACCCGCTCACCCATGCGCTTCAGACCGCCCTTGACCACACCCATGGCAAACGAATAACCGAGGGAGTTGTGCGCGTAACTGGAAGTCACGTGGCCGACCATGGTCATCGGGATCGCCTGTTTGGTGTTGAACACCAGTTGCGCACCTTCCGGCAGCCATTTGGTCGGATCGATCGGCTTCAGGCCGACCAGTTGCTTACGCTGATCCTTCACGCAGTCTTCACGGTTCATCCCACGCTGACCGATCCAGGAAAACGGTTTGGTGCGACCAACACACCAGCCCATGTTCAAGTCGTCCGGGGTCATCGAGCCGTCAGTGTCCTGACCGACGATGATGAAACCCTTCTCGGCCCGCAGGACGTGCATGGTTTCAGTGCCGTACGGGGTCAGGTTGTACTGCTTGCCGGCCTCGACGATTTTCTCCAGCACGCCCATCGCGTAGTCGGCCTGGACGTTGACTTCGTAAGACAGCTCACCGGTAAACGAGATGCGGAACACCCGCGCCGGCACGCCGCCGACCAGACCTTCTTTCCAGGTCATGAACGGGAATGCTTCGTTGCTCAGGTCGATGTCGGTCACGGCGCTGAGCAGCTTGCGGCTGTTCGGCCCGGACAGGGTCATGGTCGCCCAGTGGTCGGTGACAGAAGTGAAGTAGACCTTCATGTCCGGCCATTCGGTCTGGTGGTACAGCTCCAGCCATTGCAGCACGCGTGCGGCGCCGCCAGTGGTGGTGGTCATGACGAAATGGTTGTCCGCCAGGCACGCGGTCACACCGTCGTCGAAGACCATGCCGTCTTCTTTGCACATCAAACCGTAGCGGGCTTTGCCCACGTCGAGTTTGGTCCAGGCGTTGGTGTACACGCGGTTGAGGAACTCGCGGGCATCCGGGCCTTGAATGTCGATCTTGCCGAGGGTCGAGGCGTCGAGCAGGCCGACGCTGTCGCGCACGGCTTTGCATTCGCGCTTCACGGCGGCGTGCAGGTCTTCACCGTTTTTCGGGAAATACCATGGACGCTTCCACTGACCGACGTCTTCAAACTCGGCGCCGTTCTTCACGTGCCAGGCATGCAGTGCGGTGTAGCGAACCGGTTCGAAGATGTGCCCACAGTGACGACCGGCCACGGCGCCGAAAGTCACCGGCGTGTAGTTCGGGCGGAACATGGTGGTGCCCATCTGCGGGATGGTCACGTTCAGCGAACGGGCGGCAATGGCCAGACCGTTGACGTTGCCGAGCTTGCCCTGATCGGTGCCGAAGCCCAGCGCGGTGTAGCGTTTGACGTGCTCGACCGACTCGAAACCTTCGCGGGTTGCCAGTTCGATGGCGGCGGCGGTCACGTCGTTCTGCAGGTCGACGAATTGCTTCGGCGCGCGCGCGGTGCCTTTTTCGTGAGGCACCTGGAACAGCGCGAGGGTCGGCTCTTCGAGGCGGCTCAGGGCTTTCGGCAGAGTGCCTTCGACCGCAGCAAAACCGGCTTCACTGGCAGCGCGCACGCCACCCTCAAAACCATCAGCCAGCGAATCGCCGAGACCGTAAACACCGTTGATGCCACCGACGCACACGCGTTTCTGCGGTGCTTCGCCCGGTACGAAACCGAGGATGTCTTCACGCCAGGTCGGCTTGCCACCGAGGTGCGAGGCCAAGTGAACGACCGGGCTATAACCGCCGGAACTGGCGATCACGTCGCAGTCGAGCCATTCGCCGGGGCTGGTCACGGCGTGCGCTTTGACATCAATCGCAGCTACGCGGGCCGCAGTCACACGCTTGCTGCCACGGGCCTCGATCACGGCGCTGCCGGTGAGAATGCGGATGCCTTTGGCGCGGGCTTCTTCCACCAGTGCACCACGCGGATTGCTGCGCGCGTCGGCTATGGCCACCACTTGCAGACTGGCATCAAGCCAATCCAGTGCCACGCGATAGGCGTGATCGTTGTTGGTCGACAGCACCAGTTTTTTACCCGGTGCCACACCGTAGCGACGCACGTAAGTCGACACCGCACCAGCCAGCATGTTGCCCGGCACGTCGTTGTTGCCGTAGACCAGCGGACGCTCGCAAGCGCCGGTCGCCAGCACCACACGCTTGGCGCGAACGCGGTGAATGCGCTGACGCACCTGGCCGATCGGTGCGCGGTCGCCGAGGTGATCGGTGAGGCGTTCGTGAATGGTCAGGAAGTTGTGGTCGTGGTAACCGTTGACCGTGGCGCGCGGCAACAGCAGCACGTCCGGGGTGTCCTTCAG
Organism: Pseudomonas sp. rhizo66; assembly: GCF_031931925.1. Classification (NCBI taxonomy): domain Bacteria; kingdom Pseudomonadati; phylum Pseudomonadota; class Gammaproteobacteria; order Pseudomonadales; family Pseudomonadaceae; genus Pseudomonas; species Pseudomonas sp. rhizo66. The sequence goes on along the minus strand of NZ_JAUJWZ010000011.1, from coordinate 197,782 downwards.
TTCAGCGATGACGCTGGCAACCCAATCCATCGCCGGTTTGCCGTCGAGGCTTTCGCGGGAGTCGAGCAGGCTGCCGCCGAACTCTTCCTGTTCATCGGCCAGAATCACGCGGGCACCGCTGCGCGCTGCGGCCAGGGCTGCGGCGAGACCGGCAGGGCCAGCACCGACGATCAGCACGTCGCAGTGCTGGTTCATGTAGTCGTAAGTGTCCGGATCGACTTCGGTCGGCGAACGGCCCAAACCGGCAGCCTTACGAATGTACTTCTCGTAAGTCATCCAGAACGATTGCGGGTACATGAAGGTTTTGTAGTAGAAACCCGGCGGCATCAGCTTGCCGCCAACCTTGCCGAGAATCCCCATCATGTCGTTGTTGACGCTCGGCCAGCCGTTGGTGCTGGTCGCGACCAGACCTTGATACAGCGCCTGTTGCGTGGCGCGCACGTTGGGGATCTGCGTAGCCTCAGTAGCACCGATCTGCAGCACCGCGTTCGGCTCTTCGGCACCGGCGGCAAAGATCCCGCGAGGACGCGAATACTTGAAGCTGCGGCCAATGATGTCGACGCCGTTGGCGATCAGCGCGGCGGCCAGCGAGTCACCCTCGAAGCCTTTGTAGCTCTGACCGTTGAAGGTAAAGCTCAGCACTTTGTTGCGGTCGATCCGTCCACCGTTGGACAGGCGATTGGTCTGGCTCATACCTTCTCTCCCTGCGCCGTCGTGGCTGTTTTCGCCGAGTCAGCCTTGTCGGTGAATTGCGGCTTGGTGCCGATCTTGTAGGTTTCGAGAATCTCGTAGGTCACGGTGTCGCGAGTGACGTTGAAGTACTGGCGGCAACCCGCAACGTGATCCCACAGTTCGTGGTGCAGACCGCGAGGGTTATCGCGGAAGAACATGTAGTCGCCCCACTCCTCGTCGGTGCAGGCGCCTGGATCCAGCGGGCGCGGAATGTGCGCCTGACCGGATGCGTGGAATTCCTCTTCAGAGCGCAGTTCGCCGCAGTGAGGACAGAAGATATGCAACATGGGAATTTCTCCTGTTAGTGGGCAACCGCAGCAGCGCCGTGTTCATCGATCAACGCACCGTTGTGGAAACGGTCGATGGAGAAAGGTGCAGCCAATGGGTGCATTTCACCCTTGGCCAGACTCGCCGCAAACACGTTGCCCGAGCCAGGTGTGGCCTTGAAGCCGCCGGTGCCCCAACCGCAGTTGAAGAACATGTTCGGTACCGGGGTTTTCGAAATGATCGGGCACGCGTCCGGCGTGGTGTCGACGATGCCGCCCCACTGGCGGTTCATGCGTACGCGGGACAGCACCGGGAACATCTCGACGATGGCCTGAATGGTGTGCTCGATCACCGGGTACGAACCGCGCTGGCCGTAGCCGTTGTAGCCGTCGATACCGGCGCCGATCACCAGGTCGCCCTTGTCGGACTGGCTGATGTAACCGTGCACGGCGTTGGACATGATCACGCTGTCGATAATCGGTTTAATCGGCTCGGACACCAGCGCTTGCAGCGGGTGCGATTCGATCGGCAGACGGAAACCGGCGAGTTTGGCCATGTGCCCGGAGTTACCGGCGGTGACCACGCCGACGCGCTTGGCGCCGATGAAACCCTTGTTGGTTTCAACACCAATGCACACGCCGTTTTCCTTGCGGAAACCGATCACTTCGGTCTGCTGAATCAAGTCCACGCCGAGGGCATCCGCCGCGCGGGCAAAGCCCCAGGCCACGGCATCGTGACGGGCAACGCCGCCGCGACGCTGAACGGTGGCGCCCAACACTGGGTAGCGGGTGTTTTTCGAGCAGTCCAGGTACGGGATTTCGTCAGCGACTTGCTTGGCGTTGAGCAGTTCGCCGTCGACGCCGTTGAGGCGGTTGGCGCTGACCCGACGCTCGGAATCACGAATGTCCTGCAGGGTGTGGCACAGGTTGTAGACGCCACGCTGGGAGAACATCACGTTGTAGTTGAGGTCCTGCGACAGGCCTTCCCACAATTTCATCGCGTGTTCGTAGAGGTGCGCCGACTCGTCCCACAGGTAGTTGGAGCGCACGATGGTGGTGTTGCGCGCAGTGTTACCGCCGCCCAGCCAGCCTTTTTCGACCACGGCCACGTTGGTGATGCCGTGCTCTTTGGCCAGATAGTAGGCAGTCGCCAGACCGTGCCCGCCGCCGCCGACGATGACCACGTCGTAGACCTTCTTCGGCGTCGGCGTGCGCCACATGCGCTGCCAGTTTTCGTGGTGGCTGAGGGAGTGTTTGAAGAGGCCGAAGCCCGAATAGCGTTGCATAGTCATTTACTCCAGAACGCTCAGCGGTAAACCGGGAAGTCAGCGCACAGGGCCGACACTTGCTGGGCGACATTGGCCTCGACATCGGCATCGCCGAGGTTGTCGAGGATGTCGCAGATCCAGCCAGCCAACACTTCGCACTGGGTCACTTTGAAACCGCGAGTGGTGACAGCCGGGGTGCCGATGCGCAGGCCCGAGGTCACGAACGGCGATTGCGGGTCGTTCGGCACGGCGTTCTTGTTGACGGTGATGTGGGCGCGACCGAGGGCGGCGTCGGCGTCTTTGCCGGTCAGGCCCTGACGGATCAGACTGACCAGGAACAAGTGGTTATCGGTGCCGCCGGACACTACATCGTAGCCACGTTTGATAAATACGCTCGCCATGGCTTGGGCGTTGTCGATCACTTGTTGCTGATACGCCTTGAAGCTCGGCTCCAGCGCTTCCTTGAAGCACACGGCTTTACCGGCGATGACGTGCATCAGCGGGCCGCCCTGAGCGCCGGGGAACACGGCGGCGTTGAGCTTCTTCTCGATTTCTTCGTTGGACTTGGCCAGGATCAGCCCGCCACGTGGACCGCGCAGGGTTTTGTGGGTGGTGGTGGTGACCACATCGGCGTACGGCAGCGGGTTCGGGTACAGACCGGCGGCGACCAGACCAGCGACGTGGGCCATGTCGACGAACAGCAGCGCGCCGACTTTGTCAGCGATCTGACGGAAGCGCGGGAAGTCCAGGGTCTTCGAGTAAGCGGAGAATCCGGCAACGATCATTTTCGGCTTGGATTCGACGGCCAGACGCTCGACTTCGTCGTAATCGATCAGCCCGGTGTCGGTGTTGATGCCGTACTGCACAGCGTTGTAGAGCTTGCCCGAGGACGACACTTTGGCGCCGTGGGTCAGGTGACCGCCGTGGGCCAGGCTCATGCCGAGGATGGTGTCGCCCGGCTGGATCAGCGCCAGGTACACGGCGCTGTTGGCCGAGGAACCGGAGTGTGGCTGGACGTTGGCGTAATCGGCGCCGAACAGTTGCTTGGCGCGCTCGATGGCCAGCGCCTCGACTTTATCCACGTGCTCGCAGCCGCCGTAGTAGCGCTTGCCCGGATAACCTTCGGCGTATTTGTTGGTCAGGCCACTGCCCTGCGCTTGCATGACGCGTTTGCTGGTGTAGTTCTCCGACGCGATCAGCTCGATGTGATCTTCCTGACGTTGCTCCTCGGCATTCATCGCCGCCAGCAGTGCATCGTCGTAACCCTGGATCTGGTCTTGCTTGCTGAACATCGCGTCTCTCCCAGCGGCATCTGTGCGCCATTCGTCTCGGTAAGGCACTGGCATTGAAGGCAGTGCCCTTTGATGCCGATGGTATGACCGGCGCAGACAGCTCAAATGCCTGCGGACGCCACGCAAAGGTGCGTTTACGACATGGCAGGAAATGGCTTGGAGAATGCAGCTCCTACAGGGGTTATGCGATGACTTGGCGGAGGGCGAGCAGTACGAGGAAATGCGCCGGATACAGAGCGTAGGCCCAGCGCCGCATCGGTGGCGGCTGGATCGTTTGGGCATGTCGCAAAAGCAACATCCCAAGCAATGGCGCAATCAGGCAAACAATGAGGCCGAAGATCGCCAGTTCATTACCGAACCGCACAGATTCGAACAACACCCGCCACTGATTCGCCGCCAGGCACACCAGCCCCGGCAACAGACTGAAATACCATTGCCGGCGAATCACCCACAACGTCGCCAGCGGCAACAGCACACCAAAGAAACCGAACATCAGCCGTTCCGAGAACAGCGCCGAAAGCAGCAACGCGCCAGCGCCGAGCACTCGCGATGCCAAGGCCCGATCCTGCCAGCCTCGCGCCACCAGCAATCCCAACGCCAGAGTGGGCATGACGTTCAACGTGTCGGGATCAGGAATGTACAACCGATACGGAATCTCGCTGACCAGGCTGAACAACAGCAACCAGCCCAGATACCGCCACTCGGTCTTGCGCGCCCCCGCACGATCAAGATTCGCCGCCATCGCCAGACAAAACCACGGAAACGCCAGACGCCCCGGCACATACAGCCAATCGGCGGAAAAGCCGACATATCGCAGGTGATCGAGCAACATGCACAGCAGCGCCAGCCACTTGAGCAGATCCAGTGCGCCGTCGCGTTTGCTCAGGTGCATAATCGGGCCGCTAACTGGTAACTTTCTGAACGCGACATCTCGTGTGCTCCCCGGAAGATCTTCGGTAAAGTGCGCACCATCATTGACCACGAGCCTTCACAAGAGTCTCGACCACGGAAGCCGGCCATGACCGACAAGAGCCAACAATTCGCCAGCGACAACTATTCCGGAATCTGCCCTGAAGCCTGGGCTGCGATGGAACAGGCCAACCACGGCCACCAGCGCGCGTATGGCGACGATGAGTGGACCGCACGCGCGGCTGACCATTTCCGCCAGTTGTTTGAAACCGACTGCGAAGTGTTCTTCGCCTTCAACGGCACTGCCGCCAACTCGCTGGCCCTGTCGTCGCTGTGCCAGAGTTACCACAGCGTGATCTGCTCGGAAACCGCCCACGTCGAAACCGACGAATGCGGCGCCCCGGAATTTTTCTCCAACGGTTCGAAACTGCTGATCGCCGGCACCGAAAACGGCAAGATCACCCCGCAATCGATCCGCGAAGTCGCGCTCAAGCGCCAGGACATTCACTACCCGAAACCGCGCGTCGTGACCCTGACTCAAGCCACCGAAGTCGGCAGCGTCTACACCCCGGAAGAAGTCCGCGCCATCAGCGCCACCTGCAAGGAACTGGGCCTGCACCTGCACATGGACGGCGCGCGTTTCTCCAACGCCTGCGCGTTCCTCGGCTGCTCGCCAGCGGATCTGACCTGGAAGGCCGGTGTCGATGTGTTGTGCTTCGGCGGCACCAAGAACGGCATGGCCGTGGGTGAAGCGATTCTGTTCTTCAACCATAAACTGGCGGAAGACTTCGATTACCGCTGCAAGCAGGCCGGGCAACTGGCGTCGAAAATGCGCTTCCTCTCGGCACCTTGGGTCGGCATCCTCGAAAACGACGCCTGGCTGAAGTACGCCCGCCACGCCAACCACTGCGCGCAACTGCTGGCAGAACTGGTCAGCGACATTCCGGGCGTGGAACTGATGTTCCCGGTGCAGGCCAACGGCGTGTTCCTGCAACTGTCGGAGCCAGCGATTGCTGCACTGACTGCGAAGAACTGGCGCTTCTACACCTTCATCGGCAAGGGCGGCGCGCGCTTCATGTGCTCCTGGGACACCGAAGAAGAACGCGTGCGCGAACTGGCCCGCGACATCCGCGAAGTCATGTCCGCCTGACCTGACTGCACCTCACCGATCATTCCCACGCTCCGCGTGGGAACGATCAATGGCGGAGACAGTGTTACCTGATCTGCCTGGTCTACAGTGTCTGTCGAGCCTCCGCTCACCTAACAATAAGCAGGAGCATCGGCATGTCGTTACAAGGCAAAACCCTGTTCATCACCGGCGCCAGCCGTGGCATCGGGCGTGAGATTGCGCTGCGCGCCGCGAAGGACGGAGCCAATATCGTCATCGCTGCTAAAAGCGCCGAACCCCACGCCAAGCTGCCCGGCACCATCCACAGCGTCGCCGCCGAAGTCGAAGCCGCCGGCGGCAAGGCCCTGGCGCTGCAAGTGGATGTGCGTGATGAAGACGCCGTGCGCCAGGCACTGGCTCAGGCCAACGAGCATTTCGGCGGCATTGATGCGCTGGTGAACAACGCCGGGGCGATCAAGCTCACGGGCGTACAGCACATCGAACTCAAGCGTTTCGACCTGATGCACCAGATCAACACCCGCGCGGTGCTGCTGTGCAGCCAGGCCGCCCTGCCCTATCTGAAAAAATCCGCCGGGCACATTCTCAACCTGTCACCGCCGTTGAATCTGGCGAGCAAGTGGTTTGCCCAATTCAGCCCCTACACCGTGACCAAGTACGGCATGAGCATGCTTACTCTCGGGATGAGCGAAGAATTCGCCAGCTACGGGATCAGTGTGAATTCGCTGTGGCCGCAGACGATGATTGCCACAGCGGCAATCGAGTTTCAGCTGGGCAATCGCGAGTCGTTCAAGCTGGCGCGCACGCCGGCGATCATGGCGGATGCGGCGCATGTGATTCTGGATAGCAGCGGGCGGCAAATTACCGGGCGGTTGTTGATTGACGAAGAGATTTTGCGTGATAGCGGTGTGGCTGAGTTCGATCAATATCGCTTTGATCGAGAAAACGATGCGGCACTGATGCCGGATTTGTTTATCGACTGAAAAGCCCCTCACCCTAGCCCTCTCCCGGAGGGAGAGGGGACTGACCGTGGTGTTTATCAAAGTTACGCCGACTTGAAATAGCGAGCCGAACTCACATTTTGAAAAGCCCAAAAATCGGCTCCCTCTCCCTCGGGAGAGGGCTGGGGTGAGGGGCAAGCCGTACGCAAAAACTCGCCTCACTCAAAACTCGATACGCACATCCCCCTTCGGCACGCTGCAGCACGAAAGAATAAACCCTTCGGCCTCATCGTCCTCGGTGATCCCGCCGTTGTGCTCCATTTCCACTTCGCCGCCCAGCTTCATCACCTTGCACGTCCCGCAAATCCCCATACCGCAGGCTTTCGGAATCATCAGCCCCAGCTTGGCCGCCGCCGCGTGCACGGTCTCGCCCGGAGCCACGCGAATGCTCTTGCCGGACGCGGTGAACTCGACCTGATGCAGATCCGCCGCATCGATTTCCGGCGCATCGGCTGCCTGTTCGGCTTGCTCCACCGCATCGGCACGCGCTTCTGGCGGCGTAGCACCGAACGACTCCTCGTGATAACGCGACATGTCGTAACCGGCCACTTCCAGCAGACGCTTGACCGCGTTCATGTACGGCGTCGGGCCGCAGCAGAACACTTCGCGCTCAAGGAAGTCCGGCACCATCAGTTCCAGCATTTTATGGTTCAGGTAACCGCGATACCCGGCCCACGGCTCGCCCAAGCCATGTTTCTCGCAAATCAGGTGCAGGCTGAAGTTATCGATCCGCGACGCCATGTGTTCCAGCTCGCGGTGGTAAATGATGTCTTTCGGCGAGCGCGCGCTGTGGATAAAGGTCATGTCGACGTTGGCGTTGGTGTCGTAGAACCAGCGCGCCATCGACATGCACGGCGTGATGCCGACGCCGCCGCTCAGGTACAGCACTTTCGGGCTCGGGAAGTCGATGGCATTGAACAGCCCGACCGGCCCGTGCACCGCCAGTTCCTGGCCTTCATGCAGAGTGTCGTGCAGCCAGTTGGAGACCTTGCCGCCCGGCACGCGCTTGATCGTCACCGAAAAGCTGTACGGCACCGACGGCGAACTGGAAATCGTGTACGAGCGCATGATCGGCTGGCCGTCGATTTCCAGCTCCAGGGTCACGAACTGCCCGGGCTTGAAGAAGAACAGGATCGGCTGGTCGGCCATAAAGCAGAAGGTGCGCACGTCCCAGGTTTCCTGGATGACTTTGACGCAACGGACGATGTGTCGGCCATTGGCCCAGGTCTGGGTGGTGACCGGATTCAGGAAGCTGTTGGACATGCTGTTCTCCACGGCCGACTGTCGGCCTTCATGTGGCGATTCTGCGTATAGCGCAGACCGCCCGTTTACCTATCCGCGACATCGGCATACTTATCGCGACCAGCCCCCAACCACCGGGGGTTGCGCGTCGGGAACAGATTGCACCATGTCGCCCATGGATAAGGTTCGCGGCAGCGCCGGCCCCACACTCGCCTCACACCAAGACGAAACCTTTACACCTTGCGTAGCACCCCTGATCAGCCACTTTTCATCGGCCACACAGAATGGCCTCGAGGATCACATCGATGGACGTCACCGCAAAAATCAGCCTGGGCGATCCGCTGGAACCCGCACGCAAGGCCACCGCACAAATGCTGCAAGAACGCGAGCGCACGTTCTCGCTGCCGCAACCGTTTTATAGCGACGAGCGGCTGTTCGATATCGACATGCAGGAAATCTTCCAGAAAGAGTGGTTGATCGCCGGCATGACCTGCGAAATCCCGGCCAAGGGCAACTACCTGACCCTGCAGGTCGGCAAAAACCCGATCATCGTCATTCGTGGCGCCGAAGGCGTGGTGCACGCGTTCCACAACGTCTGTCGCCACCGTGGCTCGCGCCTGTGCACCAGCGAAAAAGGCAAGGTCGCCAAACTGGTCTGCCACTATCACCAGTGGACCTACGAGCTGGACGGGCGCCTGCTGTTCGCCGGCACCGAAATGGGCGCCGACTTCGACATGAAGCAATACGGCCTGAAACCGGTGAACGTGAAAACTGCTGGCGGCTATATCTTCATCAGCCTGGCGGACAATCCACCGGCCATCGATGACTTCCTGTCGACGCTGAACCATTACATGGAACCGTACGACATGGAGAACACCAAGGTGGCAATTACCACCACCTTGATGGAAAAGGCCAACTGGAAACTGGTGCTGGAAAACAACCGCGAGTGCTACCACTGCAACGCGTCGCACCCGGAACTGCTGAAAACCCTGCTGGAGTGGGACGACGTCACCGACCCGCGCGCCGATCAGGCGTTCAAGGATCACGTCGCCGCTTCTGCCGCAGCCTGGGAAGCCGAGAAGATTCCTTACGCCCACGCCAGCTTCGGCCTGCGCAACCGTATCGTGCGCATGCCGCTGCTCAAAGGCACCGTGTCGATGACCCTCGACGGCAAACAGGGCTGCGCGAAACTGATGGGCCGCATCAAAAACCCGGATCTGGGGTCGATGCGCATCCTGCACCTGCCGCACTCGTGGAACCACTGCATGGGCGACCACATCATCGTCTTCACCGTGTGGCCGATCAGCGCGCAGGAAACCATGGTTACCACCAAATGGCTGGTGCACAAGGATGCGGTTGAGGGTGTCGATTACGACGTGGAACGTATGCGTCAGGTGTGGGACGCGACCAACGATCAGGATCGTCGTCTGGCCGAAGAGAACCAGCGCGGGATCAACTCCACCGCTTACCAGCCTGGGCCTTATTCCAAGACCTATGAGTTTGGCGTGGTCAACTTCGTCGACTGGTACAGCGAGCGGATGCTGAACAACCTTGGCGCCGAGCCAGCACCGTACCTCAAAGGCGTCCCGGTCCAAGGCTAAAAGCATCGCTGGCAAGCCAGCTCCCACAGTGGTTGATGGTGTTCACAGATTCCGTGTACACCGCAAAACCTGTGGGAGCTGGCTTGCCAGCGATAGCGTCAGAACAGTCACCGCATCACTTCGATGACCACCTCACCGATCCGTCCTCCCCAATAAACTCCTCAAATATCTCCTCCCCCACCAACCGGATCTTCGCGTAGCCGTTCAACACCCGCAGCGGATATGCCGGGTCATTGGCATCCTGGGTCTCCGACCACAACACCCGTGAATGCCCGTTCAGTTCGCTGGCATTGCCATAGGGAATCGCCCCGTGCCCGGCGCAACGCGCATGCAAACCGCCCTGCTGCGCATAAACAATGCCGTTGTGCAGATGCCCCCAATACCAGTAATCCGGCTCGCGCCCCAGTGCATCGCACACCGGTTGATAGAGCGCAGTCTTGTTGTGCCCGGAAATATCGAAGCCCTGGTGATGGCTGAGCACCATGAGCTTTTTGCGTTTCGGCAGGCCTTTCATCCACTGGATCTGCGGCTCGTTCAAGGTGCCGTCCATGTACAGGTTCATAGCATCGGACGCGTACGCGGAATCGAGTCCGACCACCAGCCAGTCATCGTTGATCAAGGCGAAGTAACTGGTGCCCTGCTGCCCGGGAAAACGCTTGGCCAGCTCCTTGAAATAACCGTGGGCACCGCTGTACATCTCGTGGTTCGAATTGAGGGTGAACGAGCCGTGTGTGCCCAGCGGCCAACCGGCCATGTCGACGTCTTCCTGGGAGTGACTGCCGGCGTAATACACATCGCCCAAGTGAATGGTGAAATCGGCCTGGGCCAGTTGCATCTGATTGGCCACCGACACCGCCGGCGCATGACTGTCGAACGGCCCGGTGCCCCAGTCGCCGGCAATCGCCAGGGTCACGTCGCGCTCCATTTGCACCACCGCCGGGTCCGTGCCGAACGTCGCGTGATGGCGCAGGTTCTCGATCCACTTCAACAGCGCCTCGCTCCACAGCAGATCCAGCAGTTCCCACTTACGACAGCCAAGCAGGCTGCCGTCCTTGAGTACCCGGGTCGCCAGTTGATCGGTGGACTGCGGCAACGGCGCGGCGTTACCGATGCGCAGGATCGACAAACCGTGGGACAACTCCCAGGGTACGCTCGGTTCGTCGTCCGGCAACTCGCCGTTCTTCAGCACGTAATGCGCCTGATCATGCCCCCGCTGCAGCAACTTGATGATGGCCTGAAACTCCTGCGGCTCCAGCTCGCTGATGAGCTTCATCCAGGCCATTTCCATACGCGTGAACAAGCCGTGAATGCGCAGTTTGACCTTGTCGTATTCGTGTTCCCAATGACTGACCAGTGACATGGTGTAATCCTCTCTCCGTAAGGGTTCACAGGGTTTTCATGAATTCGATCAATGCACGCTTGTCGTCGTCCGACAGGCTCGTGCCGTACAGGTGACCGCTGTTGTGATTGCCCTCCAGGCGCGTGTCGTATTTGAAGTCCGCCGAGGCTTTGGCCTGGGCGCCGCTGGTGACGAAACCGACGTTGACCGGGTCGTAAATGTCGGAGCCGGTGATGAACACCTGCGGACGTTTTTCCGGCGGTTGCAGCAAGTCCCACAGGGTCGGCACCGAACCGTTGTGCAGGTACGGCGCGCGCAGCCAGACGCCGTCGGTGGGCGTGTTGCTGTAGCTCTGGGTCTTGCGATACGCGCCGAAATCGAACGGCGGTTTCTTGAAGGTGTGGAATGCGTTCACCAGACCGGTGGTAAACGAGTCCAGCCGATGTGGATCGGTGCCCAGTTGATCGATGTTGGTGGTCACTTGCCCGGTGTCGGCACGTCCGAAGTCGTGACAAGCGGCGCAATTGGCTTCCCAGATCGGTTTGCCCTGGGCGACTTTCGCCTGATCCAGCGCCCACGGCCACGCCGGCGCCTTGTGCCCGAGCAGCCAGTTGGTCACGCGGTTGAAGCTCGGCGGCAGCACCGATTCCGGCGTCGCGCCCACGGCCATCGCGGCGGCGTAGTTGCGTTCGTGGATCTTGTTGTTATTGCCGTCCCAGTGCAGGTACATCGATTCGCGTGGTTTCTGGTTCCACACTTGCGGCAGGTCGACGGTGCCGATCGTCGAGTCATCCGGGAAGCCGAACACCACCATTTTCGTCGGGTTGAAGGTGTCGGTGCGGCCCGGGCCCTGTTGCGGGCGCAGCTTCTGCCAGGCGTAAGCCTGCTTCTGCTTGAGCAAAGCGGTTTTCGCCATCGGCATGATCAGGTAGCGGTTGTACAGCTTCTCGAAGAAGCCCAACTGAAATTTGCTGTTGATAGCCGCCATCACCGCGTCGGTGGTGAATTTCGGATCACTGGCGCAATCGTAGGCGAACCACTGGAAGGCTTGCAGTTGCAGGGTGTTGGCCGGCGCGCTCGGCACATTGACGGCGACGTCGCTGGCATTGGCCCGGTAGGAACCGGTGTGGCACAGCGCACAGTTCGGCTCTACCGTCGGGTAGCCGATCTGCCGCTTGGCCATGCCGATCGGCAGGTCCTTGCCGTTTTCAAAGAGGAAACCGAAAACCTCCCAGCCACCGGGTTTGGGCATTTTCTCCGGGCACATCTGCGGCAACACGGCGAACAGGTAATACGGGATGCGCGCTTCGATGCCGAGGCCAATGGCGGCGTATTTGTAGTGGTCTTCGTCGGAGGCGTATTCCTGCTCCGGCACCACCCGCAGCATCTGATACCAGGTTTGGTAACCGATAAAACCCAGCACCGCGACGACAACCAGCGTGCCGACCTTGAACGCGTGACTCTGCCATTGCCGCTGCCACGCCGCACGCCACTCGCGCCAGCCATCGCCGAGCAACGCCCATGGCCGGTTCTCTGGCGTGGTGCCGAGGTAGAGCAAAATGCCGAGGATCAGAAAGAAGCTCAGATCGCCCATCAGCATCGGCACGAACACCGAACCCTGGGTGCTGGTGTTGATCAGATAAATCCAGAAGATCACAGCGATCAACCGCGTCAGTACGCACAGCCAGGAATGCACCACGTAGCGCGGCGCGTTGAAGCCAGACGGCATATAAAACACGCTGATGCCGACCAGCAGCATCCCGGCGTTTTCCAGCCACGGATCGGAGAGTTGCGGCGGCAGCCCGACCACCGATGTCAGCAACCCCGGCGCGAACAGCGCGGGGATGGCGAACACCATGTTCATTGCAATGCCTAGCCAGATGAAACGTTGAAACCAGCGGATGTAGCTGTCCATATCATCCATTTCCTTGTGCAGACCTGAGAGGTGTTGTGCCAGATGCACCGCTTTCGCGAGCAGGCTCGCTCCCACATTGGATTGGGGATGCCCACTGGTTTTGTGACTGGCACAAAACCCTGTGGGAGCGAGCCTGCTCGCGAAGCGTTCGACTCGGTCTGCAGTCAGCCGAGGGCAGTTTTCTCCAGGTGTTCAAGGATGATCGGATACACATCGACCACCGCATTCTTGCCGAACATGCAGTCGATATGGCCGTAGCCCGGCACCACCTGCCGGCTGTAGCGCTCCGGCCCGTTGACTTCGCACAAACGCTGGTAAGTCTTGAGGGTGCTTTCCGGCAGGTAACACTGGTTGTCGACGCCGCTGATAAAGCAGATCGGCATGGTCAGCCGATCAAAGTGCGGCATGTACACATCGTTGCCTTTGAAGTCCACCAGGTGCCCTTTGCGCACGATCAGCGCCAGGTGCTCGAAAGTCTCGATGTTCGACTCGCCGAACAGCTCGTGCAGGTTGTCGTGCAGGGTTTCGTTGAGGGTGTCGTGGCGATACAGCGACGCATACATGAAGGTGATGCGGTGGCACACCGGGTTGGTGCAATAACCCTGCGCCTCGATCCGCGCGTAGCCGTTGAGGGCCTTGTCGTAAAGTTTGTTGAACCAGTTTTCCTTGCTGTCGGCGTAAGCGGTCATCGACTTGATGCCGATCGCATCGAGCATGCCCGGCAGGTGCAATCCGGCCTTCAACCCTGTGGCAGTGGCGACCACGGTGTCAGCGGCAATCTGCGAGCAGACCACCGAACGCACGCCCTGCAATCCTGCGAGCAGCGACATAAAGAAGGTCGTTGCGCCGTAGCAATGCACCACGCACTGCACATCGCGGGCGTTGGTTTCCTGCTGAATCTGCGCGATGGCCGCCTTGAAGTCGTATCGGGCGATCTGGTCGCCGTTCCACTCCTTCTTGCTCGCCGGCAGCAGAATGCTCACGCGAAAATCAAGCAGCCAGACGTCGTAATCGTGCTTGCACAGGTACTCCAACAGGTTGGTCTGAATCGTGTCGGTAGAGAAGATATTCGAGCCCACGCCCAGGCCATGCACCAGCATCACCGGGCCTTTGCTGCCGGCCTGGTAACGGGTCAGGCGCAGTTCGACGCCATCCTCGGTAGGGAAGAAATGCACTGCCGGGGTTGGCGCATCCAAGGGCCGTTTCAACCGGGGCGGCGCGTCGGGATTGAAGTAGATATCCCCGGCAAACACCCCGCCGTAACTCTCCCAGAGGATCCCGGCGAAGAACTTGCCGAAACGCGCCAGGCCTTCAATGCGCTCGCGTTCGTTGCGCGCATTGAGCACTTTCATGGTGGTCATCTGTTTGGCGAAATCGGTCGGATGAATGTGCATCACCCCGGAGCCGATCACCTCGCCCGACTTGTCCGGCCCGCGATACAGCGTCACGTACAGCGTGCTGGTGTCGTGCCAGATATTCAGCACGCCGTTGTCTTCCGGCACGGTTTTGAAGGCGCTGAAGAAATAGTCGTTACCGTCCTCGGCGGTCAGTTTCATGTCGTATTTCATGTGGCGCGTATCGACCTGTTGCTCGAATTGCTCGAACAGGTTGAACACGCCATTGCTGGCGGTCAGCGGTTGTGGCGACAGTGCCGGAGCAATCACCGTGCCGACAATGGTTGCTGCGTGTTCCGGCTCCTTGATCATCCGGTTAAGGTCGTTGGCGGTGATGGTCAGGGTGAAGTCGATCGGCGAGTTGTCCGCCTCGCCGCGTTTGGCCGCCGCTTCGTAGACTTTCAGATCAGTGCTTTGCGCAGCGGTGAAAGCCCGGGAGAAATAGCCTTTCATGGTTTCGGTGAACTGCACGCCGAGGGTCGGTGGCGCCACCTGTTTGCGCGGCGCGGAAGGCAGCGTGTAGTCGATCTGCCAGCCTCGGTCGGCGGCGAGCAGGCCCATGTTGCGCTCACTCACAGCCGAGATGGTCAGCAGTGGATTAACCGCCAGCGACGTCGGAATCACCGCGCCATCGGTCACGTAGAGATTGGCGTAAACATCGGTGCCACTGGCGCCGCTGAACACCTGGCCCTTGTGATTGACCACGCCCTGCGCCGCGTCTTCGCCCATCACGCAACCGCCCAACGGATGCACCGAGACGATGCTGTGCTTGAGCAGTTTGGTCCAGATCGGGTTTTCCACCCAGACCCCGCCCAGCGCCTTGGTGCTCTGCTGCAAACGTTCGTTGCCGAGTTTGAAGTTCTCCTGCTCGCCAACGCCCGGCCAATCGATGCGCAATTGATCCTTGTTATCGAGGACCATCCGCCCCTGGCCGCTGTCGTGACTCATGATCAGGTAGGTCTGCATGTTGTGCAGTGCGCCGTAATACGGGCCGCGCAGAAAGCTTTCCGCTTCACGCGCCTTGTATTTGACCTTGCCGCTGAAGCTGTCATCCGTGGCCACGCCGATCATCTCGGCAAACCCGGCCATGGCCGGCACCATCGGCCGGCCGAGGGCGCCGGGGATCGAGCCTTCTTCAATGACCATACGGCTGCGCCAGTCACCTTCGGTACGCATGTCGATGACCGAGGTGATGCACGGGCCGACCGGGTGCAGTTCCTTGGCCGGGTGCGCACCGAAACCGATGCCGTTGATGGTTTGTTCGCAGTTGTGGCCGAAGCCGAGGATGTCGCCGTTGCCGCTCATGTTCTCACCGAGCTGGCCGGACATCACCACGCCTTTGTCACGCGTGCGCAGAAGAATTTCCGTGGAGCCGAGGGTGCCGGCGGAGACCACGACGATGTCGGCCTTCACAAACAAGGTAGGCGCGGAAAACTTCTCGCGACCGCTGTCCAGGTACTGGAAGTGCACGATCCAGCCCTCACCGTCGCGCTCCAGGTGCCGCACTTCGGCCTGGCAGAAAATCTCCGCGCCGTGGTTCCAGGCGTCTGGCAGGTAGTTCATCAGCGTGGTGTTCTTGGCCTTGTTGTTACAGCCCGACACGCAGTCGCCGCACTGGTTGCACGGCAGTTGCTCGACGCCGACATGGTTGAGGTTGTTTGGCAGTTTGTCGAAGGTCACGTTGATCGGCGGCTTGTAGAAATGCGCGCCTTGCTTGAGGTAATCCGCGGATTTCTTGTTGGCGTCGAGTTTCGGCAGGTCGGGTGCAGTGCTCGGGTAGGGATTGGGTTTGAGCATTTCCCGGGCGCGGGCATAACCGTCCTTGAGCAGCGTGTCGCGGTGTTCGCGCACCGCTTGCGGCCAGCGCGGATCGTCGAATACGCCGGGCTCCGGCTCCAGAGCAACGTTGGCATTGATCAGCGACGTGCCACCGAGGCCGCAACCGACCACGACGTTCTGCTGGGCATTCACATGCAAGTCGAACAGCCCGGTGCGTGAGCCGATATGGCCGTCCGGGTCATGCACCTGCAGTTCCTCGGTGGCGGCGATCATGGTGTTGGGGTATTCGCCGGGCTGGATTTCCCGACCGCGTTCGAGCAGGCACACACGTTTGCCGGCACGGGACAGGCGCGAGGCAGCAATGCCGCCGCCGTAGCCTGAACCGATAACGATCACATCGTAGTGTTCCTTGATCTCGCTGATGGGCGTTGCGATCCGTGTCATGAGGTGGTTCCTCTAATCAGGCAGATGGGGGCAACTCTGCGGTTGCCTGCAATCGATGGGCGAACGGGCACCTGGCCACCGGATCAAGTCCGGCGACAGCACAGCGGTCTGGCGGGTGTGGCGCGCTACAGGCGAGCGTGCTGATTGGCGGCGCGCCGGAGCGTGCGCTTGCGTGGCGAGGGCGGGGGGCGGTGCGGCTGACTATCCATCATGCGTTCTCCCAGAACCTGATGTGGATAACTGACGGCTGTCCTTGTGCCATTGCAGTGAAGACAGCGCAGGAATCGAAGTCAAGGCAACGCCTTAGAACTGTATGAAATGTGATCAATTGCCGTTTGGACTATGCCGGACGGGGCCTGTAGGGTTTGGCAAACAAGTTATCCACATAGCCACCCACAGCAAATGGGGGTAACTGTGGATGACTGGAAAAATAACTCGCTGATTTGTGAAGAAAAATCGTGACTTATCCAGAAAGACAGTTTGCTGGACGCATTGGTTGTTTTTTGATCATATCTCTGTAAGCCACGGTTTTCATAGCCTGTAGCGGATGGCAAACACGTTATCCACAGAAGCGCCAACAGAGATCGGGGGTAACTTTGTCTTGTCTGTGGAAAAGCGTTGGAGGTTGTGTGAAATCGGGGTTTGCGTGGGAATTAAGTGCGGAAACTGACGAATTGACTGTTTTTTGATCACCCTTTCGAAAGCCACGTTTTGTATGGGCTTCAGCGGATAGCGAACATCTTATCCACAGAAGCGCCAACAGAGATTGGGGGCAACTTATTCAGTTATCCAAGATAAAAAGCTCAGAAAATCCGTAACTTAGGCTGGTTGTTTTTTGATCGGAGAGCTGTAGGGCTTGATTGACGTGGGGTGCAGAGAGGGGCGAACACGTTATCCACAGATCCGCCAACAGGGATTGTGGGTAAACACTCCCCCTCACCCCAGCCCTCTCCCAAAGGGAGAGGGAGCCGACCGCATCGCCTGTTCAAACTCCACCGACCTGAACGAACATTGTGATCTCAGGCTTAGCCAGACCAAGGTCACCGCGCAATCGCAGGTCGATGTAATTAGCCAATACCACTCGGTCGGTCCCCTCTCCCTCTGGGAGAGGGCTAGGGTGAGGGGCTTTTCAGCGAACCACACCTTCTTCAATCAGCAACTTGAGAATCGCTTCAGCGCCAGCCTGTGCAGTAACACCCTTGAGCACCTGCCCCCCGCCCCCACTTGCCTTGGCCGTCGCGGCCTTCATCCGGTCTGCCCCGCTTTTGGCCTTGATCACTTTCAGGCGTTTGGGCCGTGGTTTGGCCGGTTGCAGGGTGCCGACCGCCAGGAGTTCGTCGTCGACAACTTCGATGTCTTCAGCCTGCAAGACCCCGCGTCGCGCCGGCCCGTAGGCGCTTTGCCGTGGCTTCGGCGCAGCGTTATCCACAGTCGCCAGAAACGGCAGTTTCACTTTCAACCGACGCCGCTGCCCGCGCGGCAACGCTTGCAGCACCAGTGCTGAACCGTCATTGATCGACTCGACCTGCGCCAGGCCCACCACCAACGGCCAGCCCAGACCTTCCGCCAGCAAAAACGGCAGCATCCCCGAACCTTCGCCGGTTTCCGCCTGGCTGCCGGTCAACACCACTTGCGCACCGGCATCACGCAGATACTCGGTCAACGCCGGCAGCGCATCGGCACCAGCCGGTTGCTCCAGCACATGCATCTGCTCAAGACCCATACCCAAATAGGCGCGCAATGCCGGCTCCGCGACATCCCCGGCATGCAGCACTTGCAGGTTATCCCCAGCCAGTTGCAAACCCAGTTCCACGGCGCGCGCATCCTGATCAGCACGGCGTGGCCGCCCGGAAGTCGGGTGAGCGCCGATGGAAACCAGACTGATAACTTTCGTGTTCATAGCGTTTCCTTAAGCCGCATCGCGCTTGGCTTCGTTGCGGTAAGCCGCGACCGCTTCGATCAACGCTTGCAGAATCTCTGCGCTCTCGCCAATCACCGAGAGATCGGCACGTTTGATCATGTCGCAACCTGGATCAAGGTTGATCGCCACGACCTTGTCGCAGGCACCGATGCCTTGCAGGTGCTGGATCGCTCCGGAGATACCCACAGCCACATACACCCGCGCGGTAACCCAGGTGCCGGACGCACCGACCTGACGATCACGGGCCATGAAGCCATCGTCCACCGCCACCCGCGACGCGCCTTCGGTAGCACCGAGTGCCGCCGCCGTTTCGTGGAACAACGCCCAATCCTTGACGCCGTTACCGCCGGAGAAGATGAATTCGGCTTCGGCCATTGGAATCGCCGCCGGGTCGACCGCAACAGCGCCGAGATCTTCGATCCGCGAAAGACTGCGCGCGACACTTGTGGATAACTCCACCGGCAATGCTTCGTGACGGGTTTCACTGACCGGCTCGGCGCATTCTGCCGCGGCCAGAATCAACCGTGCGACGGGACGGGCAAGGTCTTGCAGCCCAGCGCCAGCGCGGCCGATGCACTCCTGATCCTTGACCTGCCAGACCCGCGTCGCCGGGCGCTCGCCCAGTGCCGCGGCAAAGCGCCGACCGAGTTCACCGCCACCACTGCGACTGTCAGGCAGCAGCCAGTGGCGCGGATTGAACTGGTTATCCACAGCGCGCAGACCTTGCACTCGCTGCTCCGGTGCATAACCGCTGAACTGTTCGCCTTCCAGCACCAGCAAGCGATCCACGCCTGCGGTCGCGAAGGCGTTTTCCTTATGCTCGCCAAAGACCACCGCCAACACTGCGCCGTCATTACCGGCGAGCTGATGAGCGAGGCCAAGCAAGTCACGATCGTGGCTGCTCAAGCGACCGCCAACCATGTCCGGCACTACGCTGATATAGAAAGCCGGGGCCGGCACCTGATGCAGCGGCAGTTGCACCTCAACCGTCGCCGAGCGTTTGACCGCCCCGCCCTGTTGCGCGCCGCTGCGGTCGATACGCTTGATGCCGTTGGGGCCGATAAAACCGATCCCATGCAGATTCTTGCGAATGACGCCGTTAGGCCCCATCCAGCTGTGTTGCGCCGGTTGCATCGCCGCGTGCAGCGGGTGCAGGCGGTTACGCGCAATCCATTCGGCGCGCGGGTCGCGGCGGATAATGTCGCTCATCAGTGGGCCTCCGCAGGTTCACGTTTGGCCGGGGTGGCAGGCTTGTTCGGCGCGGCGTCTTCGAGCAGTGCGTCGGCCACCAGTTCGGCGATGTCCTTGATCAGCGGACGCGGTTCGACCACGCCTTCGAGCATCGCCGTGCACTGTGGACAACCCACGGCCACCAGTTCGGCGCCGGTCTCGCGGATGTCTTCCATGCGCATATCAGGAATCCGCTGCTTGCCCGGAATGTCAGTGATTGGCGCCCCACCACCGCCGCCGCAGCAGCGCGAGCGGTAGCCGGAACGTTGCATCTCTTTGACTTCGATACCGAGCGCACGCAGTACTTCACGCGGCGCTTCGTACTCGCCGTTGTAGCGGCCGAGGTAGCACGGATCGTGATAGGTCACGCTGTTGCCTTTGTGCTGCCCGAGGTTGAGCGCGCCGGCCTGAATGATTTCCGCCATGTAGGTGCTGTGGTGCTGCACCAGATAGTTGCCATCGAACGCGCCGTACTCGTTTTTCAGCACATGGAAGCTATGCGGATCGCAGGTGACGATGCGGTTGAAGCTGTATTTGGCCAGGGTCTGGATGTTGCGTTTGGCGAGCAACTGGAAGGTCGCTTCATCGCCGAGACGCCGTGCGACATCGCCGCTGTCTCGCTCTTCAAGGCCGAGTACGGCGAAGTCGATTTTTGCCGCTTTCAGCACTTTCACGAACGCGCGCAAGGTGCGCTGGTTGCGCATGTCGAAGGCACCGTCGCCGACCCAGAACAACACGTCGGTGGATTTTTTCTCGCTGAGCAGATTGAGGTTCAGGTCTGCCGCCCAGTTCATCCGCCCGCCCGGGGCGAAACCGCCGGGGTTGTCGGTAGCGATGAGGTTTTCCAGGACTTCAGCGCCCTTGTTCGGCGTCGCGCCTTTTTCCAGAGTGAGGTGACGGCGCATGTCGACGATGGCGTCGACGTGCTCGATCATCATCGGGCATTCCTCGACGCAGGCGCGGCAAGTGGTGCATGACCACAGGGTTTCGGCATCGACCAGACCGTTGACGATCGGTTGATGCGGATTGCCGCTGTGTTCGCCCACTGGTTTGCCGGGATACGGGCTGCCGGCGAATTTTGCATCGGTGCCGCCAGCCAGGCCGACGACCATGTCCTGAATCAGTTTCTTCGGGTTCAGCGGCTGACCGGCAGCGAACGCCGGGCACGCGGCTTCGCACTTGCCGCACTGCACGCAGGCGTCGAAACCGAGCAACTGGTTCCAGGTGAAGTCCTTGGGTTTTTCCACGCCCAGTGGCGCGCTCGGGTCGTTCAGATCCAGCGGTTTCAAACCGGTGGAACGGCCGCCGCCAAAGCGTTCGGCGCGACGGTGCCAGGCCAGATGCAGGGCACCGGCGAAGGCGTGCTTCATCGGCCCGCCCCAGGTCATGCCGAAGAACAATTCCGACACGCCCCACAGCACGCCGACTCCCAAGATGGCCGCGAGCAGCCAGCCACCGAAGTTCTCCGGAAGAATCCCGGCCACCGGCAAGGTCAGCAGAAAGAACGACGCCGAGAACGCCAGCAGGCTTTTCGGCAGGCGCATCCACGGGCCTTTCGACAACCGTGCCGGCGGATTGCGCCGACGCAGGTAAACGAAAATCGCACCGACAAACATCACTGCCGTCATCAGCAGCAAGGCGTAACCGAGGATGCGGTTATGCAGGCCGAAACCGTGCACCAGCAGCGCCAGCACAATCGACGCCACCGCACCGCCGGCCGTGGCCACGTGGGTGTTGGCGATGTATTTGTCCCGCGCCACGACATGGTGCAAATCGACCATATAGCGCTTGGGCATGGCGAACAGGCCGCCGATCAGATCGACCTTCGAGGCCCGGCCCCGACGCCACATCGCTACCCGCCGCAACGCGCCAAGGACACCAAGGCCCAAGGCTGCGAACAACAGGATTGGAAGAAGGGTGTTCAACATGGTGAAGCTCCCACCAGTACAACCTGGAGAAACACGATCCGCTTTACTGTGGGAGCGAGCCTGCTCGCGAAAGCGGTGAATCAGTCAGCTCATCTTTCACTGACAGATTGCATTCGCGAGCAGGCTCGCTCCCACAGGGTTTGGTGCAAGTCCTTAGAAATCCTTGCAGAGCCGCAGGGCGTCGTAGATGGCGGCGTGTGTGTTGCGCTGCGCCACGCAGTCGCCGATGCGGAACAGCAAGTAGCCGTCGCCGGTGGTGCTCAGCGAAGGTTGCGGCTGGATCGCGAACAACGCTTCGACGTCGATCTGGCCCTTGTTACGCGAACCTTCTTTGAGCGCGTAGTAGATTTCCTCATCCGGACGCACACCGTTTTCCACCACCACCTGATCGACCACCCGCTCCTCTTTGGCGCCGGTGTATTCGTTCTCCAGCACCGCGACCAGTTTGTCGCCTTCGCGGTAGACCTTCTCGAGCATCATGTCGCCGGTCATGATCACTTCTTTCGGGTACATGCTGCGGTAGTAGGTCGGGAACGACGTACCGCCGATGGCCACACCCGGTTTGATGTCGTCGGTGACGATCTCGACCTGGCTGCCCTTGTCGGCGAGGAAGTCGGCAACCGACATCCCGGTGAACTCGCAAATGGTGTCGTAGACCAGCACGTTCTTGCCCGGCGCAACCTTGCCGTCGAGCACGTCCCAGCTGCTGACTACCAGTCCTTCGGCGGCGCCCCAGTGCTCGTTTTGCTCCAGGTACGGATGCCCGCCGACCGCCAGCACCACCACGTCCGGACGCAAGTCCATGATGGTCTCGGCATCGGCCGCCGTGCCCAGACGCAGATCGACTTTCAGCCGCGCCAGTTCCAGCTGGAACCAGCGGGTGATGCCGGCGATCTGGTCACGCTGCGGCGCTTTCGATGCGGTGGTGATCTGGCCGCCGATGAATTCCTTCTTCTCGAACAGGGTCACATCGTGGCCGCGTTCGGCGGCCACGCGTGCCGCTTCCATACCGGCCGGGCCGGCACCGACGATCACAACCTTGCGTTTCGGTCCGGTGGATTTCTCGATGATGTGCGGCACGCCCATGTATTCACGGGACGTCGCGGCGTTCTGGATGCACAACACGTCGAGGCCTTGATACTGGCGGTCGATGCAATAGTTGGCACCGACACACTGTTTGATCTGGTCGATCTGGCCCATCTTGATCTTGGCGATCAGGTGCGGGTCGGCGATGTGCGCGCGGGTCATGCCAACCATGTCGACGTAACCGCCTTCAAGGATGCGCGTAGCCTGGTTCGGGTCCTTGATGTTCTGTGCGTGCAGCACCGGCACCTTGACCACTTCCTTGATCCCGGCGGCCAGATGCAGGAACGGCTCCGGTGGATAACTCATGTTCGGAATCACGTTGGCCAGGGTGTTGTGAGTGTCACAACCCGAGCCGACAACACCGATGAAATCGAGCATGCCGGTGTCGTCGTAATACTTGGCGATCTGCTTCATGTCCTCGTGGGACAAGCCGTCCGGGTGGAACTCGTCACCGCACAGACGCATGCCCACGCAGAAGTCGTCACCGACCTCGGCGCGCACGGCTTTCAACACTTCCAGCCCGAACTTCATCCGGCCTTCGAAGGTGCCGCCCCATTCGTCGGTACGCTTGTTGACGCGCGGGCTCCAGAACTGGTCGATCATGTGTTGGTGCACAGCTGACAGCTCAACGCCGTCGAGGCCACCGGCCTTGGCCCGGCGCGCGGCCTGGGCGTAGTTGCCGATCACCCGCCAGATTTCTTCCGGTTCGATGGTTTTGCAGGTGGCGCGGTGCACCGGCTCACGGATACCCGACGGCGACATCAGGGTCGGCCAGTTGAAGCCGTCCCAGCGCGAGCGCCGGCCCATGTGGGTAATCTGAATCATGATCTTGGCGCCATGCTTGTGCATGGCGTCGGCCAGATTCTGGAAATGCGGAATGATCCGGTCGGTCGACAAGTTGACCGAGCTCCACCACTCCTGCGGGCTGTCGATGGCGACCACAGAGGAGCCGCCGCAAATCGCCAGGCCGATGCCGCCCTTGGCTTTCTCTTCGTAATACTTGACGTAGCGCTCGGTGGTCATGCCGCCGTCCGTTGCGTAGACCTCGGCGTGCGCGGTGCTGAGCACGCGGTTGCGGATGGTCAGTTTGCCGATCTGGATCGGCTGGAACATTGCTTCGAAAGCCATGGCGGGTTCCTCGACTTACAACGGCTTGACGGTGAACAGGCCGTCGTCGTGGCCTTCTTCGGAGCCACCGTAGACTTGCTCGGCGACAGTGCGAATCTTGCTGCCGCGAGCCTCAAGAATCTGATCCATGGCCCCGGCAAACCAGCCGGTGAACATGTAGTCGACCTTGCGCCCAACCTTGCCGTACACATAGACGAATGCCGAGTGTTCGAGCTTGACGCTGGCGGTGCCTTTGTCGAGGTCGATGTCCTGGATCTTGAACAGGCCCCAGCCGCGTTGCGACAGGCGCTTCATGTAGTGCTCGAACACCGCGACGCCTTCCAGGCCGTGGCATTCAGCTTCTTTTTCACACCAGTGCCAGGCGGATTTGTAGCCGGCCTTGTAGAGGATCTCGGCGTAGGCGTCAGCGCCCAGAACCTCTTCGATGCCCATGTGGTTGTTGACGAAGAAGTGACGCGGCACGTACAGCATCGGCAGGGCGTCGGAGGTCCAGACACCGGTTTCGCTGTCGACTTCGATTGGCAATTGCGGGGCGATCTTGGCCATGGAAACTTAACTCCAGAAAAATAGTGGATTCAGTGATGACCGCTGCCCTCACCCCAGCCCTCTCCCACAGGAGAGGGGGCAGATCGGCGGCGGTCTTGAGTCAGCGTTACTCGCCCCAGACGTCCTTGAGGACGTTGACCCAGTTCTCGCCCATGATCTTGCGTACCACGCGCTCGGAATGGCCGCGCTTGAGCAGGGTTTCGGTCAGGTTCGGGAACTCGCCGACGGTGCGGATGCCCAGCGGGTTGATGATCTTGCCGAAGCTGGTCAGACGGCGGGCGTA
This sequence comes from Pseudomonas sp. rhizo66, assembly GCF_031931925.1. NCBI lineage: Bacteria > Pseudomonadati > Pseudomonadota > Gammaproteobacteria > Pseudomonadales > Pseudomonadaceae > Pseudomonas > Pseudomonas sp. rhizo66. The sequence goes on along the minus strand of NZ_JAUJWZ010000011.1, from coordinate 173,352 downwards.
GCCCTTGTCGTGGGTCAGGTATTCGAAGAAGTCCTGACCGTGACCCTGGGTGAAGTCGGTGCCGATGCCGATGGCGTCTTCGCCGACGATGTTCATGGTGTATTCGATGGCTTCGGCGTAGTCGTCGATGGTCGAATCGATACCCTTGGCGAGGAACGGCGCGAACATGGTCACGCCGACAAAACCGCCGTGGTCGGCAATGAACTTCAGCTCTTCATCAGACTTGTTGCGCGGGTGCTCTTTGAGACCCGACGGCAGGCAGTGGGAATAACAGACCGGTTTTTTCGATTCGAGGATGACTTCTTCCGAGGTCTTGGAACCGACGTGGGACAGGTCGCACATGACGCCGACGCGGTTCATCTCGGCGACGATCTCGCGACCGAAGCCCGACAGGCCACCGTCACGCTCGTAGCAACCGGTGCCGACCAGGTTCTGGGTGTTGTAGCACATCTGCACGATGCCGACGCCGAGCTGCTTGAACACCTCGACGTAGCCGATCTGGTCTTCAAACGCGTGGGCATTCTGGAAGCCGAAGAGGATGCCGGTCTTGCCTTGCTCTTTGGCGCGGCGGATGTCGGCGGTGGTGCGCACCGGCATCACCAGATCGCTGTTTTCGCGGATCAGCTTCTGGCTGGCAGCAATATTGTTCACGGTCGCCTGAAAGCCTTCCCACACCGACACAGTGCAGTTGGCCGCCGTCAGACCGCCCTTGCGCATGTCTTCAAACAGCTCGCGGTTCCATTTGGCAATGATCAGACCGTCGATAACGATGCTGTCGGCGTGTAATTCGGCTGGGCTCATCAGGCGTCCCCTTATTGGCGATTCATGCGCCGAATCGTCTGCCGGCGCTTTGGGGCCAGCATATGCCTCGGTGCAGGGGCGACCGGGTGCAAAAACGACAGGGGAATTGCCGAAAGCGTCAATCCGCGACAAAGGGTCGCCAGACGCTCCGATCAGCTACCTGTTCAAGCCCGTCAGCTTGAGCCAGAATCTGGCGCATCTTGGGATACACCACTGGATTAGAGCGGCGACAACAATGAAATCGATCTTCCTGGCTTTGGCACTGATGGCAACCGGCGTACACGCCGCCGAAGAGTCCGACAACAACCCGTGCGACGCGGTGGAAAACGACGTCCAGACCCTGGAATGCTCGACCTACAGCCGCACTACTGCCGAAGACCTGCTCAAGGACAACTACGCCAGCCTGACCGAACGCATGCAGACCGCGTACGGCAAGAACCCGACGCAACTGGCTGATATCACCGCCAAACTCAAAACCGCCCAGCAACAGTGGTTGAAGACGCGGGATGCGGATTGTGCGGTTGAGGCATTCCCGGCTACGGCGGGGAGCAAGGCTTTTACCATTGCGCAGAATGACTGCGTGGCACGGATGAGTGATGAACGGTCGGAGTTTTTGGAGTCTATTGGGCAGGAATAGTCCTCAAAATTTTGAAGGAAAATTGGCACTGCTTTCTGCAATTGCCTCGTGAATCTCTTCTTCTTACGGCACATGCCGACTTCGCCTACACCTATTGCGTGAAAGCTCCGATCTACGGGCCTTTCACGCAATATGCTGACAACAGTTCTTGATTGGCCACCTTAAAAATATAAGCAAAGATTCGCGAATCTTATAAAAGACTTATATTCTTCCATGAACAGCATCCACTGGACACGAAAGGCCGTTAAGCAACTCTTGAAATTGCACTCTGCGCATCAGGTACAGGTTCGAGATGCCGTTACGGCGCTTGCCGACATGCCTGATGTGGGCAATGTCAAAGCATTGATTGGCCATGACTACGCCTACCGCCTGCGTGTCGGCAATTATCGAGTCATGTTCAACTGGGATGGCGCAATCAAAGTGGTCAGTATTCAAGAGGTCAAAAAACGCGATGAACGCACCTACTGACATCCAAATCATTAATGACGCCGAGGGCAAACCAGCCTTTGTGGTCATTCCATACGCACAATATGTCGCGCAGAAAATGCAGCCCGATCTGATCCCGCATGAGGTGGTCGGTCGAATGGTCGACGGAGCGACACCGATCCGTGCCTGGCGCGAACACCTCAACCTGACTCAGGAAGAAGTCGCCAAACGCATGGGTATTTCGCAACCGGCGTTTGCTCAACAGGAAACGGTGTCCAAGCCACGTAAAGCGACACGCGAGAAAATTGCGTCGGCGTTCGGCATCACCGCCAATCAGCTTGAGCTGTAAGCTGCCCTCTTCACTTCAAGGAATTCCCCATGAACATCTGCGGCATCGAAATCAAAGGCAGCGAAGCGATCATCGCCGTGGCCGCTCTCGACGGTTCGACCCTGAGCCACATTCCCCTCGCCACCAAGAAGATCGCCCTCGAAGACGATGACGAAGCGGCCAACGTGAAGCTGTTCGCGGCGCAGGTGGCGTCGTTTGTGCGGGAGAATTCGGTTGACCGGATTGCGATCAAGAAGCGCAGCAAGAAGGGTGAGTTTGCCGGCGGGCCGACCACTTTCAAAATTGAGGGGGTGTTTCAGTTGCTCGATGGGTGTGAGGTGACGTTGTTGTCGCCGCAGACGATCAATGCGCAGGCCAAGAAGCATAATTTCGAGCTGCCGGGGACACTGAACAAGTATCAACATGAGGCGTACAAGGCGGCGTGTTCGGCGTTGGTGAAGAAGTAACCAACAGCAAGATCAAAAGATCGCAGCCTTCGGCAGCTCCTACATTGGAATGCATTTCCCTGTAGGAGCTGCCGAAGGCTGCGATCTTTTGATTTCAGGCCTGGGCAGTACGCCGGTCTTCGCGCGGGCAGCGGGCGAAGCGTGCCCGGTAGCTGCGGGTGAAGTACGACGGTGATTCAAAGCCGCAGGCAATGCTCACTTCAAGCACGCTCATGTCGGTCTGGCGCAACAACTGCCGGGCCTTTTCCAGCCTTAACCGCAGATAGAAATTGCTCGGCGTATCGTTCAAATGCAGCCGGAACAGGCGCTCCAGTTGCCGCCGCGTCACCTTGATCGATTCCGCCAGTTGCAGCGTGGTCAGCGGTGGTTCGCTGTGCTGTTCCATCTCGCCAATCACCTGCACCAGTTTCTTGTTGTTGATCCCGTAACGCGTGGCGACTTCCATGCGCTGGTGGTCTTTACGCGGACGAATGCGCCCCAGCACGAATTGTTCGCTGACCTGAATCGCCAGTTGCGGGCCATGGGCCTGGGCGATCAGATCGAGCATTAAATCGATGGAGGCCGTGCCGCCCGCTGAAGTGATGCGCCGGCGGTCGATCTCGAACAGCTCCTGGGTCACGCTGAGCTGTGGATAAGATTCCTTGAATGCGTCGATGGCTTCCCAGTGCAGGGTCAGGCGATGACCGTCAAGCAGGCCCGCTTCAGCGAGGACAAAGCTGCCGGTGTCGATGGCGCCGAGAGTCACGCCTTCGTTATCCAGCCGCCGCAACCAGTGTTCAAGGGTTGGCGTGGCGAACTTCAGCGGCTCAAACCCGGCCACCACCAGCAGCGTCGCGCCTTTCTTCAACGGCTCCAGTGCCGCATCGGCGTTGACCGACATGCCATTGCTCGCCAGCACCGCCCCGCCATCGGCGCTCAACACATGCCAACGATACAACTCGCCACGAAAGCGGTTGGCCACGCGCAGCGGTTCGATCGCAGAAATAAAGCCGATGGCGGAGAACCCCGGCATCAGCAAAAAGTAGAAGTCCTGGGACATGGGCGCACTCGATTCGCGGGTAACGAGAGGGAGGGGAGCGTGGGATGTTGATACGCCGATTGTCGTCGGCGTTCAAGCGCACAGGTCGCTACAGTGCAAATGCCAGTCGCCGCAGTGCGCTTTTACGGGGGCATAGCTGCGTAACTTGGCATCACCGGCGCATCAGACGCCGGGAACCACAATAAACGACCTGCCGAGGAACCCGACATGAAACGACTGATCAGCAGCTGTGTTCTTGCACTCAGCGGTACCGCTTTCTTGAGCGCCAGCGTCATGGCGGCCGAACCCGCCTCGTGCCAGAACGTGCGCATGGGCGTGGTCAACTGGACCGACGTGATCGCCACCAGTGCCATGACCCAGGTCCTGCTCGACGGCCTCGGCTACAACACCAAACAAACCAGCGCGTCCCAGCAGATCATCTTCGCCGGGATCCGCGATCAGCGCCTGGACCTGTTCCTCGGTTACTGGAACCCGCTGATGACCCAGACCATCACCCCGTTCGTCGACGCCAACCAGGTCAAGGTGCTTGATGCGCCGAGCCTGAAAGACGCCCGCGCCACCCTCGCCGTGCCGACTTACCTGGCGGACAAAGGCCTGAAAACCTTCGCCGACATCGCCAGGTTCGAAAAAGAGCTGGGCGGCAAGATCTACGGCATCGAACCCGGTTCCGGCGCCAACACCCAGATCAAGGCGATGATCGCCAAGAACCAGTTCGGCCTCGGCAAATTCCAGCTGGTCGAATCCAGCGAAGCCGGGATGCTCGCCGCCGTCGACCGCGCCGTGCGCCGCAAAGAGGCCGTGGTGTTCTTCGGCTGGGCGCCGCACCCGATGAACGTCAACGTGCAGATGACGTATCTGACCGGCAGCGACGACGCCCTCGGCCCGAACGAAGGCATGGCCACCGTGTGGACCGTCACTGCGCCGAAGTACGCCGAGCAGTGCCCGAACATTGGCCGTCTGTTGACCAACCTGACGTTCACCGCCGAAGACGAGAGCCGGATGATGCAACCGCTGCTCGACCACAAGGACGCCTTCGAATCGGCCAGGCAGTGGCTCAAGGATCACCCTGAAGACAAGCAGCGCTGGCTCGCAGGTGTGACCACGTTCGATGGCAAACCGGCCGCTGAAAACCTTCAACTGACCAGCAAATAACTCTCGATTGAAAAGCCCTCTCCCAGATGGGAGGGGCGCCTGACCGACGCTTCGCAGCCCGAAAAGGGCTGCGGACAGACCCATCACGCCTGAAGGAAACCGCACCATGAACCACGACGTCATCATCACCTGCGCACTCACCGGTGCTGGCGACACGACCGCCAAGAGCCCCCACGTGCCGGTCACTCCGAAACAGATCGCCGCTGCCGCCGTCGAAGCGGCCAAGGCCGGCGCCACCGTGGTGCACTGCCATGTGCGTGACCCGCATACCGGCAAGTTCAGCCGCGACGTGGCGCTGTACCGCGAAGTGATGGAGCGCATTCGCGAGGCCGACGTCGACATCATCGTCAACCTCACCGCCGGCATGGGCGGCGACCTGGAGATCGGCGCTGGCGAGAACCCGATGGAGTTCGGCCCGAACACCGATCTGGTAGGCCCGCTGACCCGCCTCGCCCACGTTGAGGAGTTGCTGCCGGAAATCTGCACCCTCGATTGCGGCACGCTGAACTTCGGCGACGGCGACACCATTTATGTCTCGACGCCAGCGCAACTGCGTGCCGGCGCCAAGCGTATTACCGAGCTGGGCGTGAAGGCCGAGCTGGAGATTTTCGACACCGGTCACCTGTGGTTCGCCAAGCAGATGATCAAGGAAGGCCTGCTCGATAACCCGCTGTTCCAGCTGTGCCTGGGCATCCCGTGGGGCGCGCCGGCAGATACCACCACCATGAAAGCCATGGTCGACAACCTGCCCGCCGATGCGGTGTGGGCCGGGTTTGGCATTGGCCGCATGCAGATGCCGATGGCCGCGCAAGCGGTGTTGCTCGGCGGCAACGTGCGGGTCGGGCTGGAAGACAACCTGTGGCTGGACAAAGGCGTGCTGGCGACCAACGGCCAATTGGTCGAACGCGCCACCGAAATCCTCAGCCGCCTCGGCGCCCGGGTGCTGACCCCGGCGGAAGGTCGCAAGAAAATGGGCCTGACCCAGCGCGGTTAAACGAGCACTCATTTCCCCCTGTAGGAGCTGCCGAAGGCTGCGATCTTTTGACTTTGATTTTTAGAAGCAAGATCAAAAGATCGCAGCCTTCGGCAGCTCCTACGGGGATCAACTTACTCGGGAAAATTCCTATGAGCTTTATCACCGAAATCAAAACCTTCGCCGCGCTGGGCAGCGGTGTCATCGGCAGCGGCTGGGTCGCGCGCGCCCTCGCCCATGGCCTCGACGTGGTGGCCTGGGACCCGGCGCCCGGCGCTGAAGCGGCGCTGCGCAAACGCGTGGCCAATGCCTGGGGCGCGCTGGAGAAAAATGGCCTGGCACCGGGGGCTTCCCAGGATCGCCTGCATTTTGTCGCGACCATCGAGGAATGCGTGCGCGATGCCGACTTCATTCAGGAAAGCGCCCCGGAACGTCTGGAACTGAAACTCGAGCTGCACAGCAAAATCAGCGCCGCCGCGAAGCCAGATGCCTTGATCGGATCGAGCACTTCCGGCCTGTTGCCGAGCGAGTTCTACGAGAGTTCGACGCACCCGGAACGTTGCGTGGTTGGCCATCCGTTCAACCCGGTTTACCTGTTGCCGCTGGTGGAAGTCGTGGGCGGCAAGAACACCGCGCCCGAGGCTGTGCAAGCCGCGATGAAAGTCTACGAATCCCTCGGCATGCGTCCGCTGCACGTGCGCAAGGAAGTGCCCGGTTTCATCGCTGACCGTTTGCTTGAAGCGCTGTGGCGCGAGGCGTTGCATCTGGTCAACGATGGCGTGGCGACCACGGGCGAAATCGACGATGCGATCCGCTTTGGCGCTGGTTTGCGCTGGTCGTTCATGGGCACCTTCCTGACGTATACCCTGGCCGGGGGTGATGCCGGCATGCGCCACTTCATGTCGCAATTCGGCCCGGCGTTGCAGTTGCCGTGGACGTACTTGCCGGCACCGGAACTGACTGACAAGTTGATTGATGACGTGGTCGATGGCACCAGTGATCAGCTCGGCCGCCACAGCATTTCGGCGCTGGAACGCTATCGTGATGATTGTTTGCTGGCGGTGCTTGAGGCGGTGAAGACCACCAAGGAAAAGCATGGGATGGCGTTCAGCGAGTGATGTGTCTGGCATGACATCGCTGCCCTCACCCTAGCCCTCTCCCGGGGGGAGAGGGGACTGACCGAGGTGTTTTTGCGAGCCACGCCGATTTGCACTACTGAGTCGAACTCAAGACTTGAAAGACTTGAAGATCTGCTCCCTTTCCCCCTCGCCCCCCTTGGGGGAGAGGGCTGGGGTGAGGGGGTAGCTCTTGATCTTAGCGACCCGCCAACTGCCGGAACCCAAACCATGCCCCACCTCACCACCTACCAAACCAGAATCATCGCCGACTGGGTCGACTACAACGGCCACCTGCGCGACGCCTTCTACCTGCTGATTTTCAGCTACGCCACCGACGCCCTGATGGACCGTCTCGGCATGGAAAGCAGCCACCGCGAAGCCAGCGGTAATTCGCTGTTCACCCTGGAACTGCACCTCAACTACCTGCACGAAGTGAAGCTCGACACTGAAGTCGAAGTGCGCACGCAAATCATCGCCCACGACAGTAAACGCCTGCACCTCTATCACAGCCTGCACAAGGTCGGTGAGGAACAGGAACTGGCCGGCAACGAACAGATGCTGTTGCACGTCGACCTCGCCGGCCCACGCTCGGCACCGTTCAGCGCGGACACCTTGAGCTGCCTGCAAAGCATCGTCGCCGAGCAGCAAGACCTGCCCGCTCCCGCTTACATCGGCCGCGTTATCGCGCTGCCACCCGCCAGGTAATCCATCGATCTATAGGAACCCGCCATGCACACCGCTGCCGTTGTTGCCGATTTCCGTACTTATCCGTTGATCAGCGCGCTCGGTGGCGTGCAGACCCTGGCGGATCGCGTTGCCATCGAATGGGCTGACGGTCGCATCAGCCCGTTTCACCATGTCTGGTTGCGGGATAACTGCCCGTGCCCGCAGTGCGTCTACAACGTCACCCGCGAGCAGGTGTTCGAGATTGTCGATGCCGCTGAAGACCTCAAGCCTGCCGCCGCCCATATCGATACCGACGGCTGCCTGCGCATCGACTGGCAGGACGGCCACCTCAGCCGCTTCGATCCGGGCTGGTTGCGCGCTCATGCCTATGACGATGAATCACGCGCCGAACGCTTGGCCGGCAAACCCAAGTCTTATCTGTGGCGCAACGATCTGCAGTTGCCGGTATTCGAATACGCGGCACTGATGAACGACAACGCCGCGCTGCTGCAATGGCTGCTCGCCGTACGCGACATCGGCCTGACGCAAGTGCGCGGTGTGCCCACTGAATCCGGTTCGTTGAAACTCATCGCGCAACGCATTTCCTTTATTCGCGAAAGCAACTTCGGTGTGCTGTTCAACGTGCAATCCAAAGCCGATGCCGACAGCAACGCCTACACCGCTTTCAACTTGCCGTTGCACACCGATCTGCCCACCCGCGAGCTGCAACCGGGGCTGCAATTTCTGCACTGTCTGGTGAATGACGCCGAGGGCGGCGAAAGCATTTTTATCGATGGTTTTGCGATTGCCGATGCGCTGCGCAGTGAAGACCCGGCATCGTTTCAGGCCCTGTGTGAAATCTCCGTAGAGTTTCTCAACAAGGATCGCCATAGCGACTATCGCTGCCTGGCGCCGATCATTGCCTTGGATGCCTTGGGTCGCGTGACCGAGATTCGCATGGCGAACTTTCTGCGCGGGGCGTTTGATACCTCGGTGGAACAAATGCCACGGTTGTACCGGGCGTATCGGCGCTTTATCGCGATGACCCGCGAACCACGGTTTCGGCTGATGCAAAGGCTCAATCCGGGGGAGCTGTGGTGCTTTGATAACCGCCGCACGTTGCATGCGCGCAATGCGTTTGACCCGGCCACCGGGGCGCGGCATTTTCAGGGCTGCTACATCGACCGGGATGAGTTGTTGTCGCGGATTCTGGTATTACAGCGCTAGACCATTCAAAGCAAAAAGATCGCAGCCTTCGGCAGCTCCTACATTGGAATGCGTTTTCCTGTAGGAGCTGCCGAAGGCTGCGATCTTTTGCCTTTCACAAAATGAAAAAAGCCCCGATACAAGCCGTGACAGGATCGGGGCAGAGGGTACTGTTGAGGAGCTGCCAAGCGAGGGTGACCAAACCTTCGTGTTGCAAGCTGAGTTCAGTGTGCCGACTCCCCTCGCCGCTGAGTTAGCCGAAAACGACCTGTTCATAGCCGTCGCAGCCACTGCGACAAATCGCCCTTGCCGTGCCCCCGCATGGCTACCAGAATCGAGCCACGACCTCCGTTATTGAAGAAGGATGCGCGTCATGATGTATGCCGATTTGATCGATCAGGAAGATTTGCTGGGCCAGCTCAAGGCGTTGGGATTTCAAGTGCCGAGCGGTTCAACGGCCGAGCAGGCTTGCGAGCATGCCGTGCGCGGCCTGGATAATGTTCGTGCGTTTGAATTGCGCAAAATGGTCAAGGACATGTACACCAGCGGCGCCAGTATCCAGCCGGCGGTGCGTCAGGCGATCGACAAACAATTACTGCCGGCATTGGCGGACTATCAGCAAAGCCATAGCGCCTGACAGCAGATCAAAAGATCGCAGCCTTCGGCAGCTCCTACATTGGAACGCATATCCCTGTAGGAGCTGCCGCAGGCTGCGATCTTTTGCCTTACAGCCTTACGCTGGCAAACGTCGACTCATTGCGCGCCTGACTCAACGCCGACATCGGCCCCGACAGCGGCGACATCACGATCGCCTGCGGCAGCGGCAGCATCGCCACTTGCTGGGTGGTGTTGGAACCTACGCGCTCGTCACGCGGCGGAATGCCGAAGTATTCGCGGTAGCACTTGGAGAAGTGCGGTGTCGAGACGAAACCACACACCGACGCCACTTCGATGATCGACATCGGCGTTTGCTTGAGCAACTGCCGGGCGCGGATCAAACGCAGCTTCAAGTAGTAACGCGACGGCGAGCAGTGCAGGTATTTCTGGAACAGCCGCTCCAGCTGTCGACGCGACACGGCGACGTACACCGCCAGTTCGTCAAGGTCGATCGGCTCTTCAAGGTTGGCTTCCATCAGCGCCACGATTTCCTGCAGTTTCGGCTGGTTGGTGCCGAGCATGTGCTTGAGCGGCACACGCTGGTGATCCTGCTCGTTGCGGATGCGTTCGTAGACAAACATCTCCGAGATCGCGGCGGACAGTTCACGGCCGTGATCGCGGCTGATCAGGTGCAGCATCATGTCCAGTGGCGCGGTGCCGCCGGAGCTGGTGAAACGGTTACGGTCGAGGGTGAACAGGCGTGTGCTCATGGCCACGCGCGGGAAAGCTTCCTGCATCGCCGCCAGACATTCCCAGTGCACGCTGCAATCGAAACCGTCGAGCAGGCCGGCGCAGGCCAGAGCCCAACTGCCGGTGCACACCGCGCCAAGACGCTTGGACTGGCGCGCCTGGCTTTGCAACCAGGAAACGTGTTCACGGGTCACGGTGCGCTGAATGCCGATACCACCGCAGACAATCACGGTGTCCAGCGGTGGCGCTTTGTGCATGGAGGCGTCTGGCGTGATTTGCAGACCGTCACTGGCCCACACCTGGCCGCCATCGACGGTGAGGGTGCTCCAGCGATACAGCTCGCGACCGGACAATTGGTTGGCCATGCGCAGCGGTTCTACTGCGGACGCCAGAGAAATCAGCGTGAAATTGTCCAGCAGCAGAAAGCCGATGGATTGAGGCGCACGGTTCTGGGGTTGGGCCCCGGAGTTGAACGACGTCATCGCGGTATCTCCTCACACAAAGCGGGTGATGGCCTCAGGCGGAGGCTCTTGTTATTGCCAGCGTTCTCGCGTGGGAGACGGGCTTTGTTATGACAGAGCAATTGCCATGCCTAAAGTTGGATGGCCGTTCAATAACTCCTGAAAACGACGTCGCGACGTGTCTACACGAACGGTCCGACCAGGGGAGTTTCGAAGTGCCATCAGCGGCGGTGAAAGCCCTGCTCCGGCAGGTGTGAGCAGATCGGTAGCACTTGTGGGAACTGGCCTGCGCACGATTGTCGGACAGTGTCACCGCAGGCACGGGTGACGGACGGTAGGGGGTGCTGAGCGCCTGTAACAGCTGGGAAAGACTCTTATCTGTTTGCGACGCGCTAAAAGGTGGCGTGATTTATTGTCCGTGTTCACTTAGCGCGCAGTTTTGACTGGTCTGGCCTCATCGCTGGCAAGTCGAATCGTCGCACCGCAGCTCCCACAGGGATTTTCAGTGTGATCAAGATATCGGTATCACCAAAGAACCTGTGGGAGCTGGCTTGCCAGCGATAGCGGCGACGCGGTCTCAGCACTCAACAGCGCTGACCGCCAAGCCACCGCGCGAAGTCTCTTTATATTTGTCATGCATGTCGGCGCCGGTATCGCGCATGGTGCGGATCACCCGATCCAGCGAGATAAAGTGCTGACCATCGCCACGCAATGCCATCTGCGCCGCGTTGATCGCCTTCACCGCGGCAATCGCATTACGCTCGATGCACGGCACCTGCACCAGGCCACCGACCGGATCGCAGGTCAGCCCGAGGTTATGCTCCAGTCCAATCTCCGCCGCGTTGCACAATTGCTCCGGCGTGGCGCCAAGAATCTCCGCCAGCCCTGCCGCCGCCATGGCGCACGCCGAGCCGACCTCACCCTGACAACCCACTTCGGCGCCCGAGATCGAAGCATTCTTTTTGCACAGAATGCCCACCGCCGCTGCACCGAGGAAGTAATCGACCACGTTGGCGTCCGTCACCGCCTCGCTGAACTTCATGAAGTAGTGCAACACCGCCGGAATGATCCCTGCGGCACCATTGGTCGGCGCCGTGACCATCCGTCCGCCCGCCGCATTTTCTTCATTAACCGCCAGGGCGAACAGGTTGACCCACTCCATCGCGCTCAGCGTCGAGCCGATCACGTTGGGCTTGTTCAATTCCTGAAGACTGCGATGCAACTTCGCCGCGCGCCGACGCACATTCAATCCACCAGGCAGGATGCCTTCGTGCTTGAGGCCCTGCTCGACGCAATCCTGCATGGCCCGCCACAGTTTCATCAGCCCGGCGCGGATTTCTTCCTCGCTGCGCCAGACCTTTTCGTTGGCCATCATCAATTCGGCGACACGCAGATTGTTGCGTTTGCACAGTTCCAGCAACTCGACCGCGCTGGAAAAGTCGTAGGGCAATTCAGTGCGATCCAGATCGACCACTCCGCTGGAGGCCTGCGCCTGATCCACCACAAAACCGCCACCCACCGAATAGTAGGTGTCGCGATGCAGTTCGCCGTGATCGCCCTCGGCAACAATCGTCATGGCATTGGGGTGGAACGGCAGGTTCTCATCAATGAGGCGCATGTCCCGTGCCCAGACAAACGGCACCGACAGACGACCATCCAATAGCAGGGTATGCGTTTCGCGCAGCGCCTGAATGCGGGGACCGATCTGCGACGGGTCGATTGCGTCCGGCCACTCGCCCATCAAACCCATGATCACCGCGTTGTCGCTGCCGTGACCAATGCCCGTGGCCGACAGCGATCCGAACAATTGCACTTCTATACGGCGCACCTGTTCCAACTGGTGCTTGTCCCGTAGCGACTCGACGAACAACGCCGCGGCGCGCATCGGCCCGACGGTGTGGGAACTGGAAGGGCCGATGCCGATTTTGAACAGGTCGAAAACGCTGATAGCCATTGCTGCAGAGCTCCTGAGGATGCCGGTCCGGGGCGTGAAGCGCCCGCTGGCGGAGCTGCTACGCTCAAGCTGCGTTCCGCCGGAATGCCCGCATCATCAGGCTTTTGTCGGAGCGCACGGCGTCTGACACCGACGCACTCATGTCCACCAGCGCCGCGCCGTTTTTGCCCCGGTTTTTCGCCGTTTTTGTGCGGTTCAGATGGCCATTCGGGGCTGAAAAAAGCTGTAAACGACGTCACTGACACTGGATGCGACCATCCCTGTACTGGATACGACCCCCCCTGTAGGCGTCAGATTTTCACTGGTACATGATCGTTATGACTCGATTGCAAGGCGCCGTGACAGAGCTGTCTCCAGAACGCCATCCAACCGCAACCTATAAGTGCGGTGGTCCACAGTCGGAACACTGCCAAAAAAAACACCAAGGAGTCCATCCATGAAAGGTTCCCCGTCGTTGTTGTTGGCCGCCATGCTGAGTCTGCCGTTACTGGCGCAAGCTGCAGAACCGGCACAGTGCAGTACCGTTAACTTCTCCGATGTCGGCTGGACCGACATCACCGCTACCACCGCTACCACCTCCGTTGTACTCAACGCCCTCGGCTACAAGACCAAGACCACCATGATCTCCGTGCCCGTGACCTACAAGTCGCTGGCCGACGGCAAGAACATGGACGTGTTCCTCGGCAACTGGATGCCGACCATGGAAAACGACATCAAGGCCTATCGCGACGCCGGCACCGTGGAAACCGTGCGCACCAACCTCAAGGGCGCCAAGTACACCCTCGCCGTGCCACAAGCCCTGTATGACAAAGGTCTGCATGACTTCGCCGACATCGCCAAATTCAAGAAAGAACTCGACGGCAAGATCTACGGCATCGAGCCTGGCAACGACGGCAACCGTCTGATCCAGAGCATGATCGACAAGGACGCCTTCGGCCTGAAAACCGCCGGTTTCAAAGTGGTTGAATCATCGGAAGCGGGCATGCTCTCGCAGGTGGATCGCGCGCAAAAACGCGACACCGCCGTGGTCTTCCTCGGCTGGGCGCCGCACCCGATGAACAAGCGCTTCAAGATTCAATACCTGACCGGTGGCGATGATTTCTTCGGCCCCGATTTCGGTGCTGCAACCGTGGCCACCAACACCCGCAAGGGTTATGCCGAGGAATGCAGCAACGTCGGTCAGTTGCTGAAGAACCTGGAGTTCACCGTCGACATGGAAAGCGAACTGATGGGCAACATCCTCGACGACAAGATGAAGCCTGACGCGGCCGCCAAGGCCTGGCTGAAAAAGAATCCACAAGTGCTCGATACCTGGCTCGCTGGCGTAACCACCATTGACGGTAAACCTGGCCTGGAGGCCGTGAAAGCCAAGCTTCAGTAATCGCTTATGCCGGGTGGGCTCGCCCACCCGGGCTGTTTATTTCCTTGCATGCGGAAGTTCACTACCATGCTGATTGATCAGAAAATACCTTTAGGCCAGTACATCGCGGGCTTCGTTGAATGGTTGACGCAACACGGCGCCAACACCTTCGACGCAATCGCCGTGACACTGGAAACGATGATCCACGGCGTGACGTTTGCGCTGACCTGGTTCAACCCACTGGTCTTGATTGGCCTGATTGCAATCATCGCCCATCTGATTCAACGCAAATGGGGCCTGACCGCGTTTGTGGTCGCCTCCTTCCTGCTGATCCTCAATCTGGGGTACTGGCAGGAGACCATGGAAACCCTCGCCCAGGTCATGTTCGCGACCCTGGTCTGCGTGGTCATCGGCGTGCCGTTGGGCATCGTCGCCGCGCACAAACCGATGTTCTACACAGTAATGCGTCCGGTGCTCGATCTGATGCAGACCGTACCGACCTTCGTTTACCTCATTCCTACCCTGACCCTCTTCGGGCTGGGTGTGGTGCCGGGCCTGATCTCCACGGTGGTGTTCGCCATCGCCGCGCCGATCCGCCTGACCTACCTGGGCATCCGCGATGTCCCGCAAGAACTGATGGACGCTGGCAAGGCCTTCGGCTGCTCGCGTCGCCAACTGCTCTCACGGATCGAACTGCCTCACGCCATGCCAAGCATCGCGGCCGGCATCACCCAGTGCATCATGCTGTCGCTGTCGATGGTGGTGATCGCCGCACTGGTAGGCGCCGACGGACTCGGCAAACCGGTGGTCAACGCACTGAACACTGCTGATATCGCCCTGGGCTTCGAAGCGGGCCTGGCGATCGTACTGCTGGCGATCATGCTCGACCGTATCTGCAAACAACCCGACGCCAAAGTAGGGGGTGACGCATGAGCATAATTCGCTTCGAAGACGTCGACGTAATCTTCTCCAAAGATCCACGCGAGGCACTCAAGCTGCTGGATCAGGGCATGACCCGCAACGAGATCCTGAAAAAGACCGGGCAGATCGTCGGCGTGGAAAAGGCCTCGCTGGACATCAACAAAGGCGAAATCTGCGTGCTGATGGGCTTGTCCGGCTCGGGCAAGTCGAGCCTGCTGCGCTGCATCAACGGCCTCAACACCGTGAGCCGCGGCAAGCTGTTCGTCGAGCATGAAAACCGCCAGATCGACATCGCCTCCTGCACCCCGGCCGAGCTGAAAATGATGCGCACCAAACGCATCGCCATGGTGTTCCAGAAGTTCGCCCTGATGCCGTGGCTGACGGTGCGCGAGAACATCAGTTTCGGTCTGGAAATGCAGGGTCGACCGGAGAAGGAACGCAAGAAGCTCGTCGACGAGAAACTGGAACTGGTTGGCCTGACCCAATGGCGCAACAAGAAGCCGGACGAACTCTCCGGCGGCATGCAGCAACGTGTCGGTCTGGCGCGGGCGCTGGCGATGGACGCCGATATTCTGCTGATGGACGAACCGTTCTCGGCCCTCGACCCGCTGATCCGTCAGGGTCTGCAGGATGAACTGCTGGAACTGCAACGCAAGCTGAGCAAGACCATCGTGTTTGTGAGCCACGACCTCGACGAGGCGCTGAAACTCGGTAGCCGCATCGCGATCATGAAAGACGGCCGGATCATCCAGTACAGCGTGCCGGAAGAGATCGTGCTGAACCCGGCGGACGACTATGTGCGCACCTTCGTCGCGCACACCAACCCGCTCAACGTCCTCTGCGGCCGCAGCCTGATGCGCACGCTGGACAAGTGCAAACGCATCAACGGTTCGGTGTGTCTCGATCCGGGCGGCGATTCGTGGCTCGACCTGGCCGAAGGCAACACCATCAAAGGCGCGCGGCAGAATGGTTCGGTGCTTAACCTGCAGAACTGGGCACCAGGGCAAGCGGTTGAGGGACTGGAGCGCAAGCCAACGCTGGTGGATTCGAATATCGGCATGCGTGACGCGCTGCAGATTCGTTATCAGACCGGCAACAAGCTGGTGCTGCACGATAACAATCATGTGGTGGGGATCTTGGGCGACAGCGAGTTGTATCACGCGTTGCTGGGCAAGAACCTCGGTTAAGGCGGGGTAAAAAAAGGGATCGCGGTGAGCGATCCCTTTTTTATTGGGTCAGGAAAAAAAGCCCCTCACCCTAGCCCTCTCCCAGAGGGAGAGGGGACTGACCGAGTTGTATTTTCGAACTACGCCGACCTGAATGACCGAGTGGAACTAAGATTTGGAGAAGCTCGCAACCTGCTGCAGCCAATCCATAATCGACTCGATCTTTCAGGTCGATGTACGACGCCAGACACCTCGGTCAGCTCCCTCTCCCTTCGGGAGAGGGTTGGGGTGAGGGGCTTTTGACTGGCATTGAAATATCGAGTCGAACTCAGGCTTTGAAAAGCCCCCGATCTGCTCCCTTTCCCCCTCTCCCTTGGGGAGAGGGTTGGGGTGAGGGGGCTTTTGACTTTAGCTGTACACCCGGCCAAGGAGCTGCCGATGGCTTTCAAACTGATCGAGCACATCGCGCGTGATCTGATCCTGTGTGAAGCCCATCAGGTCGTAATCCTGGCTGCCGTTGTGCAAATACACTTCAGCGCGGTAGTAACGCTGGCGCGCTTCATCGGACTGGGCCGATTCGGTCGGGGTCGCCAGATAGCCGTCCAGGCTGACTTCGTAGACGAAAGGGTTGCCCTCTTCCATCTCGATACGCACGCCCATGCAACGCTTGGATTTACCCAGCAGCGTCTGCACTTCCAGACCCTGCGCACGCATCTGCGCCGCAGCATCCTCCAGCGCCGGGCTGACCTGCTTGTCCATGAAACGCTGCACCACCGATTGGCTCGGTTGCAGGTCCAGTTGCGTCAGACGCTCGCTGAAACCACGACGACCGCGCTCCGCCAGTTGCGCCTGCTCCTGTTCGATCTGCACGTCCTGACGCATCGCCTTGTGCAGGCCAAACATGAAGAACACCAACACCACCGAGAACGGCAGACCAGCCAGCACGACCATGGTTTGCATGGCTTCGAAGTTACCGGCAAACAGCAGACCGATGGTCACCAGCGTGATCACCACCGACCAGAAGATCCGCAGCCAGTGCGGCGCATCTTCATCGACGTTGCCACCCTTGCAGGACAGATTCGCCATCATCACCGCGCCAGAGTCGGCCGGGGTCAGGAACAGCACAAAACCGACAAAGATCGACACACCGATGACGACTTTCGACGCAGGGTAGTGCTCAAGCAATTGATAGATCGCCATCGACGGCTGTTCCAGCGCCGTCTTGCCCAACTCAACCGCCCCCTGATTCATCACCAGATCCAGCGCCGAGTTACCGAAGATCGACAGCCAGGCCAAGGTGAAGCCCAGCGGAATCAGCAGCACACCCGCCACCAGTTCACGCACGGTACGACCACGGGAAATACGCGCGATGAACATGCCTACGAATGGTGCCCAGGAAATCCACCAGGCCCAGTAGAACAGGGTCCACAGGCCCAGCCAGCGGTCAGACTTGGCGTTGTCGCCTTCATAGACGTACAGGTCGAAAGTCTTCAGCACCACGCCGTTGAGATAGTCGCCGATGTTCTGCACGAAGCCGTTGAGCAGGTGCAAAGTCGGACCGAACAACAGCACGAAAATCAGCAGACCGCTGAACAGCACGATGTTCAGGTTGGACAAACGACGAATGCCGTTTTCCACGCCGGACACGGCAGCGATGGTCGCCACGGTGCTCATCACGATGATCACGATCAGCAGGTTGGTGTTGCTGTGCTCCATGCCGAACAGGTTTTCCAGGCCCGACGACACTTGCAGCGAGCCGATCCCCAGGTTGGTCACCAGCCCCAGCAGGGTCACGAACATGCCAAAGCCGTCCACCGCGTGACCGGCCGCGCCTTTGACCCAGCGCTCGCCAACCAGCGGATACAGCGCCGAACGCAGGGCCAGCGGCTGGTTATGCCGGTAAGCAAAGTACGCCACGGCCAGACCGACCAGTGCATAGATCGCCCAGCCGTGAAGGCCCCAGTGCAGGAACGTCAGTTGCACCGCCTGACGCGCGGCCATGTTGGTGGCCGCAGCGCCTTCCGGCGGATTGAAGTAGTGGTCCAGTGGCTCGGACGCGCCGAAGTACAGCAGAGAAATACCGATACCCGACGAGAACAGCATCCCCGCCCAGGCGCCGTAACTGAAATCCGGGGTGTCGTCCTTGCTGCCCAGTTTGAGTTTGCCGTACGAGGAAAACGCCAGGCCCACAACAAATACCAGGTAGGCGGCGATCACCACCATGTAGTACCAGCCAAAGCTGCGCGACAACCAGGCCTGAGCGATACCCAACAGTCTGCCGGCCTCTTGCGGGGCGATGATCAGAATGGCGGTCAACAACAGAATCAGCGCGGTAGAGGTGTAAAACACCCAACCGTTGACCGTCACCTTCTCGGGCGGGGTCTTTATTAGCGAGGCAGAACTCATGGCACAAATGCTCCAGGCAGTGCGAGAGAAGAACACAAGGCAACACGGAACCCGACCAATCGGTTAGTTGGCAGCCGACCGGCGGGTGATATAAAGACACCCCGAAAAAAGCCCGAACCTGCCGAAATGGCGCTGCGAATCGCAATCGTGGCCGAAGGTGTACGGACGTTCATCCGAAACCTGGCCCTGAGCGTCTTGCCCTTTCAACACGTCCATCGAATCGCGAACCGCGCCATGCCCCACGCAGGTTTCGAGCATTTTCGGATGTCGGTTTTATCGCCACTTACACGTAGGAAAAATCTGTAGGCAGCGACGATTTGTCGCAGATCTTATTCTTTGTTGATTGAACGTTCAATCAAAACAAAATAGACTGGCCCTCAATCCGATAAGCGTTATTCGCCCGTCGGAAGGCCTAAGGAGATGTGCAAGATGCCCAAGGTCGGTATGCAACCCATCCGCCGCCAACAACTGATCGAAGCCACATTGCAGGCGGTCGATCAGGTCGGAATGGGGGACGCCAGCATTGCGCTGATCGCCCGTTTGGCAGGTGTCTCGAATGGCATCATCAGTCATTACTTTCAGGACAAGAACGGCCTGATTGCCGCCACGATGCGGTATCTGATGAACGTCCTCAGCGAGAACGTCACCGCGCGCCGGCAGGCGCTGGCAGATGACAGCCCACGGGCGCATCTGCAGGTGATCATCGAAGGCAACTTCGACGCCAGCCAGGTCAATGGCCCGGCAATGAAAACCTGGCTGGCCTTCTGGGCCACCAGCATGCACCAACCGTCTTTGCACAGGTTGCAGCGGATCAACGATCACCGTCTGTATTCCAACCTGTGCTGCCAGTTCCGCCGTGTGCTGTCGCTCGAAGATGCACGCAGCGCAGCACGAGGACTGGCAGCGTTGATTGACGGCTTGTGGTTGCGCGGCGCGCTGTCGGGAGATGCTTTCGACACGGCGCAGGCGCAACAGATCGCTTACGAATACATGGATTTCCAATTGGCCAAGAAGGTGAGCTAGAGCACAAAGAAAACGCTCGGCCCCTGAACTGTCACCGACCAGCGATGCCACAGTTACATGGCTCACCCGGTGACCAACGCCAACCACTTATGCACTTGCGAGGACACTATGGCCCGTTTCGAACTGCAAAAACTTTACATCGATGGCGCGTACTCCGACGCCGGCAGCGATGCCACCTTCGAAGCCATTAACCCGGCTAACGGTGAAGTCCTCGCACTGGTGCAACGTGCGACCAAGGAAGACGTCGAGCGTGCTGTGGTCAGCGCTGAAAAGGGCCAGAAAATCTGGGCCGCGATGACCGCCATGGAACGATCGCGCATCCTGCGTCGCGCCGTCGACATCCTGCGCGAGCGCAACGATGAGCTGGCCGCACTGGAAACCCTGGACACCGGTAAAGCCTTCTCGGAAACCAAGTACGTCGACATCGTCACCGGCGCCGACGTGCTGGAATACTACGCAGGCCTGGTGCCAGCGATCGAAGGCGAGCAGATCCCGCTGCGTGACACATCGTTCGTCTACACCCGTCGCGAGCCGCTGGGCGTGGTCGCCGGTATCGGCGCGTGGAACTACCCGATCCAGATCGCACTGTGGAAATCCGCGCCAGCCCTGGCTGCCGGTAACGCGATGATCTTCAAGCCAAGCGAAGTGACCTCGCTGACCACCCTGAAACTGGCCGAGATCTACACCGAAGCCGGCGTTCCAAACGGCGTGTTCAACGTATTGACCGGTAGCGGCCGTGAAGTCGGCACCTGGCTGACCGAGCACCCGCGCATCGAAAAAATCTCCTTCACCGGCGGCACCGACACCGGCAAGAAGGTCATGGCCAGCGCTTCGGCTTCGTCGCTGAAAGACGTAACCATGGAACTGGGCGGCAAATCCCCGCTGATCATCTGCGACGACGCCGATCTGGATCGCGCTGCCGACACCGCGATGATGGCCAACTTCTACAGCTCCGGTCAGGTCTGCACCAACGGCACTCGCGTGTTCGTTCCGGCGCACCTCAAAGCCGCTTTCGAAGCCAAGATCGTCGAGCGTGTTGCACGCATCCGCGTCGGCAACCCGGAAGACGAGAACACCAACTTCGGCCCGCTGGTCAGCTTCCCGCACATGGAAAGCGTGTTGGGTTACATCGCCAAGGGTAAAGAAGAAGGTGCCCGCGTCCTGTGCGGCGGCGAGCGTCTGACCGACGGCGAATTCGCCAAAGGCGCATTCGTGGCTCCGACCGTGTTCACCGATTGCACCGACGACATGACCATCGTCCGTGAAGAAATCTTTGGCCCGGTGATGGCGATCCTCTCCTACGAGACCGAAGAAGAAGTGGTCCGCCGCGCCAACGACACCGACTTCGGCCTGGCCGCCGGTATCGTCACCAAAGACCTGAACCGCGCGCACCGCGTGATTCATCAGCTGGAAGCCGGTATCTGCTGGATCAACGCCTGGGGCGAGTCCGACGCAAAAATGCCGGTCGGCGGCTACAAGCAGTCGGGTGTCGGCCGTGAAAACGGCATCAGCTCGCTGAACAACTTCACCCGCATCAAATCGGTACAGGTCGAACTGGGCGATTACGTCTCGGTGTTCTAAGACCCGAGTCTTGTATTGCCCGCGAGGGCCTCTTCGCGGGCAAGCCCGCTCCCACAGGTTTGGAGTTGTCCATCAAATCTGTGGCAGCCCCCAATCCTTGTGGGAGCTGGCTTGCCAGCGATTCGAGTGCACAGCACTCGCCGAGGTCTGACCTGACCACTATCAAAGAGGGTGCATTCAATGTCCCAAGAATTCGATTACATCATCATCGGTGCCGGCTCGGCCGGTAACACACTTGCGACCCGTCTGACTGAAGACGAAGGCGTCACCGTTCTGCTGCTCGAAGCCGGCGGCCCGGATTACCGTCTCGACTTCCGCACGCAAATGCCGGCCGCGCTGGCGTTCCCGCTGCAGGGTCGTCGTTACAACTGGGCGTACGAAACCGATCCAGAGCCACACATGGACGGTCGCCGAATGGAATGCGGTCGCGGCAAAGGCCTCGGCGGTTCTTCGCTGATCAACGGCATGTGCTACATCCGTGGTAACGCGATGGACTACGACGGCTGGGCAAAACTGCCAGGCCTGGAAGACTGGTCGTACCTCGACTGCCTGCCGTACTTCCGCAAAGCGGAAACCCGTGATATCGGCCCGAACGACTACCACGGTGGCGACGGCCCGGTCAGCGTGACCACGCCAAAGGCGGGCAACAACCCGCTGTTCCACGCCATGGTTGAAGCTGGCGTGCAGGCCGGTTACCCGCGCACCGAAGACTTGAACGGCTACCAGCAGGAAGGCTTCGGCCCGATGGACCGCACCGTGACGCCAAACGGCCGCCGTGCATCCACCGCCCGTGGCTACCTCGACGTCGCCAAGAAGCGCTCGACCCTGACCATCGTCACTCACGCCCTGACCGACAAGATCCTGTTCGAAGGCAAGCGTGCCGTTGGCGTGCGTTACCTGATCGGCGACGCCGAAGAGCGTGTTGAAGCCAAAGCGCGCAAAGAAGTGCTGCTGTGCTCCGGCGCCATCGCTTCGCCGCAGATTCTGCAGCGTTCCGGTGTCGGTCCTGCCGAACTGCTGAAATCCCTCGACATCCCGGTCGTTCACGACCTGCCGGGCGTCGGTGAAAACCTGCAGGATCACCTCGAGCTGTACCTGCAATACGCCTGCACCCAACCGGTTTCGCTGTACCCGTCGCTGCTCTGGTACAACCAGCCGGCGATCGGTGCCGAGTGGCTGTTCAACGGCACCGGCATCGGCGCCAGCAACCAGTTCGAAGCCGGCGGTTTCATCCGTTCGCGCCCGGAATTCGAATGGCCGAACATCCAGTACCACTTCCTGCCGGTGGCGATTAACTACAACGGCAGCAACGGTGTGAAAGAACATGGTTTCCAGGCGCACATGGGCTCCATGCGTTCGCCGAGCCGCGGTCGCATCCAGGCCAAGTCGAAAGATCCGCGCCAGCACCCGAGCATCCTGTTCAACTACATGGCCACCGAGCAGGACTGGCAGGAATTCCGCGACGGTATTCGCCTGACCCGCGAGATCATGCAGCAGCCGGCCCTCGACGCGTTCCGTGGCCGCGAAATCAGCCCGGGCATCGACGTGCAAACCGATGAGCAACTGGACAAGTTCATCCGCGAACACGCCGAAACCGCGTTCCACCCGTCCTGCTCGTGCAAGATGGGCACCGACGAGATGGCCGTAGTGGATGGCGAAGGTCGCGTGCACGGCATGCAGAGCCTGCGTGTGGTCGATGCCTCGATCATGCCGATCATCACCACCGGCAACCTCAACGCGCCGACGATCATGATCGCCGAGAAAATCGCCGACAAGATCCGTGGTCGCAAACCACTGCCGCGCAGCAATGCTGCTTACTACGTGGCTGGCGATGCGCCGGTGAAGGGCAAGCCGATGCGTGATATCACCCCGGCGGCTCAGTAAGACGTAATACCGCGTCACGGCTAATCGCTGGCAAGCCAGCTCCCACAGGGTTTTGCGTCGTTCACACATATTGTGTTCACCAAAAAACCTGTGGGAGCCTGGCTTGCCAGCGATGGGGCCCTCAGATTCAGCACAAATTCCCTCGCTGCACAGTAAATCCCCATACACCCCCTCTACACTTGATCCTACCCCCACGCAGGCCTACTCTAGACCTCGCGCAACCGTTTCACCCCCTCCCCGCCGCTGCTCTACCGCTTCCCTCTGACAAGGAGGTTCCCGAATGTTCGATTTCCACCCCCAGCTCAAGCAGCGCTTCGCTGCCTTGCGCACGGGCGCTGAGTTTTTTTCCCTGCGGTATGTACGCGAATCCGGCCAGTACTTGTCGGTGCGCAAGAACGTTGCCGAGCCGCCGAGCCTGAGCCGCGACGAAGGCGCGATGCTCACCGTGCGCGTCAATGGCGTTGAGGCCTATGCCGCGACCAACGACCTGTCGCAGCAAGGCCTGCAAGCCGCCCTCGAACGCGCCGAGCAGCAAGCCCGCCGCCTCAAGCCGCACACCTTGCTCGACCTGCGCGATCAGCCGGTGTCCAGCGATCGCGCTGATTACTTTTCGCCCAATCTCGAACAAGCTTTCCCGTCCCTGAGCGAGTGCTTCGAGTTGCTCGGCGCGGAATCCGCCTCGGTGCCAAAGGATGAGCGCCTGGTGAATTGGCAAGTGAGCATCGGCATTACCCACGTCGAACAGATCTACCTGAGCAGCGCCGGGGCCGAATTACGCCAGGCGCAGCGCTTCGTCTACCCGGGCCTCGACGTCACCGCTTACGACGGCAACGACAGCCAGACCCGCAGCCTCGGCCGCGAGAACTTCGGCCAACAGGGCGGCGCTGACGTGATCAGCCGCTGCGGTCTGATCGGTGCCGGCCCGCAAATCGCCGATCAGGCCTTGCAACTGCTGCTCGCGCCGAACACCCCGCAAGGCCCGCGCGACCTGCTGTTGATGCCCGATCAGATGATGCTGCAGATCCACGAATCCATCGGCCACCCGCTGGAACTCGACCGCATCCTCGGTGACGAGCGCAATTACGCCGGCACCAGTTTCGTCAAAACCAGCGACTTCGGCAGCCTGCAATACGGCTCGAAACTGCTCAACGTGACGTTCGATCCGGGCATTCCCGAAGAACTCGCCAGCTACGGTCATGACGATGACGGCAGCAAGGCCAGCAAACAATTCCTGATCCGCGATGGCCTGTTGTTGCGCCCGCTGGGCGGTGCGCTGTCGCAGTTCCGCGCCGGTCTCGATGGCGTCGCCAACAGCCGCGCCTGTGGCTGGAATCGCCCGCCGATCGACCGCATGGCCAACCTCAATATAGAACCGGGCGATCAGCCTCTGAACAAACTGATCGAAGGCATCGAGCACGGCATCCTGATGAGCACCAACCGCTCATGGTCGATCGACGATGCGCGCAACAAATTCCAGTTCGGCTGCGAATGGGGCCAGTTGATCGAAAACGGTGAACTCAAAGGCGTGGTGAAAAACCCCAACTATCGGGCGATTTCCGCGCACTTCTGGAAAAGCCTGCGCGCTGTCGGCGACGCCAACACCGTTAAGGTGCTGGGCACGCCGAACTGCGGCAAGGGCGAACCGAACCAGGTGATCCGCGTCGGCCACGCTTCGCCGGCATGCGTATTCAGCAACGTTGATGTATTTGGGGGAGACGCCTGATGAGCATTTCGAAGAGTCAGTCCGACGCCTTCAAGGTCATGGTCGAGTGGCTGCGCGACAGCGTGCGCGAGCCGGAACAGTTCACCCTCAGCTTTGCCGCCGAATCCTCGGCGTTCGTGCGATTCAATCACGCCAAGGTGCGTCAGGCCGGGCAAGTGCAGCAGGCCAACGTCGTTCTGAAACTGATCAACGACGGGCGTCATGCCGACCTGCAAGTCACCCTGTCCGGTGATCAGGAAGGCGATCTGCAACGGCTTGCCGAAGGTCTGCAACAACTGCGCGAAACCCTGCCGTTGCTGCCGCAGGATCCGTACCTACTGCTCAATCACAACGGCTGGCAGAGTCAGAACGTGCAGGAACATCCGCTGCCGGACACTGAACAGGTAGTCGATGAAATCTGTGCTGCCGCTGAGGGTCTGGACTTGGTTGGCTTCTATGCCGCCGGCCCGATCAGTCGTGGCTTCGCCAGTTCTTCGGGAGCGTTTGGCTGGCATCAGGCCAACAGCTTCAACTTCGATTTCAGCCTGTTCCACGAGAACGGCGAAGCGGTGAAAGCCAGCTACGCCGGGCACGACTGGAGCAGTGAGGGCTTCGCAAAGCGCTTCGGCCAGGCCCGCGAGCAACTGGAGTTTCTCGGCCGACCGCTGCGCACCTTGGCGCCGGGGCAGTACCGCGCGTACCTGGCACCGGCGGCGCTGGAAGAAATCATGGGCATGCTGAGCTGGGGCGGTTTCTCGGCGCAGTCAATCGCGAGCAAGAGCAGCCCGTTGCAGAAGTTGTATGTCGGCGATCAGGCGTTCAGTCCGCTGCTGTCGCTGGATGAGAAAGTCAGCGAATCGCTGAGCCCGGCGTTTTCCGGCGAAGGTTATCCACGCAGTGATTTGCGCCTGATCGTCGAAGGCAAGGCCGGTGATCAACTGGTTGGATCGCGCAGTGCCGCCGAATACGGTCTGACCGCCAACGGCGCCGGCGGCGGTGAAATGCCCAGTGCGTTGAACATGGCGGCGGGTGATCTGTCGCAAGCAGAGATCCTCAAGCAGTTGGGCACCGGGCTGTACATCAGCAACCTGTGGTACCTGAACTACTCGGATCAACCGGCCGCGCGCATGACCGGCATGACGCGGTTCGCGACCTTCTGGGTCGAGAACGGCGAGATCCAGGCGCCGGTCAGCACCATGCGTTTCGACGACAGCGCCTACAGCCTGCTCGGTTCGCAGCTGGAAGCGTTGACCGCCGAGCGTGAGTTGTTGCTGTCGGCGAGTACATACAGCCAGCGCAATACCTCGTCAGCGTTGCTGCCGGGGGCGTTAGTTAGCCGCCTGACCCTTACGCTGTAACACCGCAAAAACCTGTGGGAGCTGGCTTGCCAGCGATGGCGGACTTTCAGACGAAAACGATGTTGAATCTGCCGTCCTCATCGCTGGCAAGCCAGCTCCCACAGGATTGTGTTCCGTCTGCCACACATTTTCAGAGGTTCCATGCCCAACCGCCCGCCTCTCGACGCCATCACCGCACGCTGGTTGCCGTGGGTCGTCGCCATTGCGTTCTTCATGCAGTCCCTCGACGGGACCATCCTCAACACCGCCCTGCCCGCCATGGCCCGCGATCTGGCCGAAGATCCGTTGCGCATGCAAGGCGTGATCATCGCCTACATGCTCACCGTGGCCTTGCTGATACCGGCCTCGGGCTGGATCGCCGACCGTTTCGGCACCAAGAAAATCTTCTTCGGCGCGATCCTGTTGTTCAGCTTCGGCTCGCTGCTCTGCGCGTTGTCGAGCACCCTGAGCATGCTGATCGGCGCCCGGGTGATTCAGGGACTCGGCGGTGCGCTGATGCTGCCGGTCGGGCGACTCGTCGTACTACGCGCCTATCCGCGATCCGAACTGGTGCGGATCATGGGTTTCATCACCATCCCCGGCCTGCTCGGCCCGCTGATCGGCCCGACCATGGGCGGCTGGATGGTCGAATACCTGACGTGGCACTGGATCTTCCTGATCAACCTGCCGGTCGGCGTGATTGGTTGCTACGCGGTGTGGAAATTCATCCCGGACCTGCGCGGCACCGAACGCACGCGTTTCGATAGTCTGGGTTTCCTGCTGTTCGGCGCGGCGATGATCCTGATCACCATCGCCATGGAAGGCCTCGGCGAGCTGCACTTGCCGCACCTGCGGGTGATGTTGCTGCTGTTCGGCGGCATGGCCTGTCTGGCGGCGTACTGGTTGCGCGCCGGGCACATCGAAAACCCGCTGTTCGCCCCGTCGCTGTTCAAGACCCGCACATTTGCCGTCGGCATTCTCGGCAATCTCTTTGCCCGACTGGGCAGCGGCGCCTTGCCGTTTCTGGTGCCGTTGTTGCTGCAAGTGGCGCTGGGCTATTCGCCGTCGCAAGCGGGGATGAGCATGCTGCCGCTGGCAGCGGCGGCGATGTTTGCCAAGTGGATGGCGCGGCCGCTGATCGAACGCTTCGGCTATCGCATCGTCCTTACCGGCAACACCCTGGCCCTGGGGATCATGCTGGCGAGCATGGGTCTGGTCAGCGAGCAAACGCCGTACTGGCTGCTGCTGTGCCTGCTGGCGATTCTCGGCGCGATCAACTCGCTGCAATTCACCGCGATGAACACCGTCACGCTGATCGACCTCGACGACGCCAGCGCCAGCAGCGGCAACAGCTTGCTGTCGGTGGTGGCGCAGTTGTCGTTGAGTCTGGGTGTGGCGTGCGCCGGTGCATTGCTCGGTGGCTTTACGGCAGAGATCGGCAACGATGGCGTGGAAACCGTGCTCGGCGCGTTCCAGCTGACCTTCGTCACCGTCGGGATCATGGCGATGCTCGCCGCGACAATCTTCTCGCAACTGTCGAAAGAAGACGGCCGGCGGGCCAAACGCCCGGAAGAACACATCGAACATTAACCACTGTTCGTCCAGAACTTTCGAAGAAAGTGGCACGGGGCTGCTACACTGCGCGACATTTTGTTTTGCAGGCCAGTCCCGTGACCACCATCGCCACCGCTTTTAATACTCTGCCGCTGTCCGCCGCCATGCTGGCTAACCTCGAATCCCTCGGTTATGCCCAGATGACGCCGATCCAGGCGCAGAGCTTGCCGGTGATCCTCAAGGGGATGGACCTGATCGCCCAGGCCAAGACCGGCAGCGGCAAGACCGCCGCGTTCGGCATTGGCCTGCTCAACCCGATCAACCCGCGCTACTTCGGTTGCCAGGCACTGGTGATTTGCCCGACGCGCGAACTGGCCGACCAGGTCGCCAAGGAAATCCGTCGTCTGGCCCGTGCCGAAGACAACATCAAGGTCCTGACCCTGTGCGGCGGCGTGTCGTTCGGCCCGCAGATCGCTTCGCTGGAGCACGGCGCGCACATCATCGTCGGCACCCCGGGGCGCATCCAGCAGCACCTGCGCAAGGGTTCGCTGGTCCTCGACGGCCTGAACACGCTGATTCTCGACGAAGCCGACCGCATGCTCGACATGGGTTTCTACGACGCCATCGAAGACATCATCGTCAAGACTCCAGAGCGTCGTCAGACCCTGCTGTTCTCCGCGACTTACCCGGTGGGCATCAAGCAACTGGCCTCGAAATTCATGCGTGATCCGCAAACGGTCAAGGCCGAAGCGTTCCACGACGACACGCAGATCGAACAGCGCTTCTACGAAATTTCCCCGGAAGATCGCATGGGCGTGGTGACGAAAGTCCTGCACCACTTCCGTCCGGCGTCCTGCGTGGCGTTCTGCTTCACCAAGCAGCAAGTGCAGGAAACCGTTGATCACCTGACCGCCAAAGGCATTTCCGCCGTCGGCCTGCACGGCGATCTGGAACAGCGTGACCGCGATCAGGTACTGGCGATGTTCGCCAACCGCAGTACCTCGGTACTGGTCGCCACCGACGTCGCCGCCCGTGGTCTGGACATCGATGCACTGGACATGGTGATCAACGTCGAACTGGCGCGCGATTCGGAAATCCACATTCACCGCGTTGGCCGTACCGGTCGCGCCGGCGAAAAAGGTATCGCAATCAGTCTGGTTGCACCGGGCGAAGCGCACCGCGCGCAAGCCATCGAACAACTGCAGAAATCGCCGTTGAACTGGGATCAGGTCGATAACCTCAAGTCCCAGGGCCTCGCACCGCTGCAACCGCCGATGACCACGCTGTGCATCGGTGCTGGCCGCAAAGATAAAGTGCGTCCGGGCGACATTCTGGGTGCATTGACTGGCGATGCCGGCATTGCGGGGGCGCAGGTTGGCAAGATCGCGATTTTCGACTTCCAGGCTTATGTAGCCGTTGACCGCACCGTGGCCATGCAGGCCTTGCAGCGTTTGAACGACGGCAAGATCAAGGGCCGCTCGCTGCGCGTACGCATCCTGTAAGAACAACGTAACTCCCCTGTAGGAGCTGCCGCAGGCTGCGATCTTTTGACTTTGTTTTTTAAGAGCAAGATCAAAAGATCGCAGCCTGCGGCAGCTCCTACAGTTCGTTTTGTGGTGATATTTCAGAGGACACCGTTTTGCGCTCTACCGAAGTCGTGATCATTGGCGCTGGCGCCGCTGGGTTGATGTGTGCACTGACCGCCGCCGGGCGCGGGCGTCAGGTGTTGCTGCTCGACCATGCGAACAAGGCCGGCAAGAAAATCCTGATGTCGGGCGGTGGCCGCTGCAACTTCACCAACATGTACACAGAACCGAGCAATTTTCTCTCGCAGAACCCACACTTCTGCAAATCCGCGCTGGCGCGCTACACCCAGTGGGACTTCATCGGCATGGTCGGCAAACACGCCGTGCCGTATCACGAGAAAAAACTCGGCCAGTTGTTCTGCGATAACAAATCCAGCGACATCCTCGGCATGCTCCTCGACGAATGCGATCAAGTCGGCGTCGAGCTGCATCTGGACACCTCTATTCAAACGATCGAGAAAGTCGAAAGCGGTTACCTGCTCGACACCACCCTCGGCCAGATCCAGTGCCAGTCGCTGGTGATCGCCACCGGCGGGTTGTCGATCCCGACGCTGGGCGCCACCGGTTTCGGTTACCAAGTGGCCAAACAGTTCGGCCATGAACTGCTGCCAACCCGCGCCGGGCTGGTGCCGTTTACCATCACCGATCAGCTCAAGGAACTCTGCACCGAATTGTCCGGGACGTCGGTGGATTGTCTGGTCAGCTGCAACGACCAGAGCTTTCGCGAGAACATCCTGTTCACTCACCGTGGTCTCAGCGGCCCGGCGATTCTGCAGATTTCCTCGTTCTGGGAATCTGGCGATACGGTTGAGATCAACCTGCTGCCGGATCACGACGCGGCGAGCTGGTTGCAGCAGCAAGTCGCCGACCGCCCGAACAGTGAGCTGAAAACCCTGCTGGGTGAAATCTTCACCAAGAAAATGGCCAACCTACTGGCGGACAACTGGTTCGTGTCCAAGCCGATGAAGCAGTACACCCACGCGGAACTGGCGGAAATCGCCGAGAAGCTGGGCAGCTGGAAAGTCGTGCCGGCGGGGACTGAAGGCTATCGCACCGCTGAGGTTACACTCGGTGGCGTTGATACCCGCGAAGTGTCGTCCAAGACCATGGAATCGCTGAAAAGCCCGGGCCTGTACTTCATTGGCGAAGTGCTCGACGTCACCGGTCATCTGGGCGGTTTCAACTTCCAGTGGGCGTGGGCCTCGGGCTACGCGGCTGCGCAGTACGCTTAATTCAAAGCTAAATACAAAAACCTGTGGGAGCTGGCTTGCCAGCGATGAGGCAGGCAGATCCAACATCATTGTTGACTGTCATGCAGCCATCGCTGGCAAGCCAGCTCCCACAGGGTTCCGTGCCCAATTCAAGATTTAGTTCTACACAAGATCTCAAAGGAACACTTTTTGCTGTCAGATGTGATCGGCGCCATTGCGTCGGCGTCATTACTGGCTCAATTTAGCGGCATCGCCTCGGAAGGCCTTCGCACTTCATGTCCTCGACCTCGTTTCGTCAGTCTTTGCGGCGCCTGTGGGCGCTGGATAAATTCAGCTACAGCGTGCGGGTATTCATCGCCCTGACCGGCAGCATGGCGCTGTGTTGGTATCAGGATGAAATGGGCCTGCTGATCCCGTTGTTCCTGGGGATTATCGCCAGCGCCCTGGCCGAGACCGACGACAGTTGGCAGGGCCGCCTCAACGCCCTCGCCGTGACACTGGTGTGTTTCAGCATCGCCGCGCTGTCGGTGGAATTGCTCTTCCCCTACCCCATCGTGTTTGCCATTGCATTGGCGCTGGCCAGTTTCGGTCTGACCATGCTCGGGGCGCTCGGCGAGCGTTATGGGGCGATTGCTTCGGCGACGTTGATTCTGTCCGTATACACGATGATCGGCGTTGATCAGCGCGGTGGCGCGGTCACCGATTTCTGGCACGAGCCGATGCTGCTGGTCGCCGGCGCCGCTTGGTACGGCTTGCTCTCGGTGTTGTGGCAGGCAATGTTTTCCAACCAGCCGGTGCAGCAGAGTCTGGCGCGGCTGTTCCGCGAACTGGGTTTTTACCTGAAGCTGAAATCGTCGCTGTTCGAGCCGATCCGGCAGATGGACGTCGAGGCCCGTCGCCTGGAACTGGCCCAACAAAACGGTCGGGTGGTGGCGGCGCTGAACAGTGCCAAGGAAATCATTCTGCACCGCGTCGGCAATGGCCGCCCCGGCTCGAAAGTCAGCCGTTACCTGAAGTTGTATTTCCTCGCTCAGGACATCCACGAACGCGCCAGCTCTTCGCACTATCCGTACAACGCCCTCGCTGATGCGTTTTTTCACAGTGACGTGCTGTTTCGCTGCCAGCGCCTGTTGCGCCAGCAAGGCAAAGCCTGCCGCGCACTGGCCGAATCGATTCAGATGCGCCAGCCGTTCATTTACGACGCCAGTTTCGCCGAAGCCCTGAGCGACCTCGACGCTTCGCTCGAACACCTGCGCATCCAGAGCAACCCGGCCTGGCGCGGATTGCTGCGTTCGCTGCGCGCACTGGCGGCCAACCTCGGCACCCTCGATCGTTTGCTCAGCGACGCGAGTAATCCGGATGCCTTGGCCGACGCGACCGACAGCAGCCTGCTCGACCGTTCGCCGCGCAACCTCAAGGACGTCTGGATTCGCCTGCGCACGCAACTGACGCCGACTTCTCTGTTGTTCCGTCATGCCCTGCGCCTGCCCTTGGCCCTGAGTATCGGCTACGGCATGGTGCACCTGATTCACCCGTCGCAAGGCTACTGGATCATCCTCACCACGCTGTTCGTCTGCCAGCCGAACTACGGCGCCACCCGGCGCAAACTCGGTCAGCGGATCCTTGGCACCGCCATCGGCCTGACCGTGGCGTGGGCGCTGTTCGATTTGTTCCCGAGCCCCTTGGTCCAGTCGTGCTTCGCCATTGCCGCCGGCGTGGTGTTCTTTATCAACCGCACCACCCGCTACACTCTGGCGACGGCGGCGATCACCATCATGGTGCTGTTCTGCTTCAACCAGGTCGGTGACGGTTACGGGCTGTTCCTGCCGCGGTTGTTCGATACTTTGCTCGGCAGCCTGATTGCCGGCCTGACGGTGTTCCTGTTCCTGCCGGACTGGCAGGGCCGACGCCTGAACAAAGTGCTGGCCAACACCCTGACCTGCAACAGCATCTATCTGCGTCAGATCATGCAGCAATACGCCGCCGGCAAGAGTGATGACCTCGCCTATCGGCTGGCCCGCCGCAATGCGCACAACGCCGATGCCGCGCTGTCGACAACGCTGGCGAACATGCTCATGGAACCGGGGCATTTCCGTAAGGAAGCCGATGTCGGCTTCCGCTTTCTGGTGCTGTCGCACACGTTGTTGAGTTATCTGTCAGGGCTGGGCGCGCATCGCGAGACGCAGTTGCCGGCGGATGTGCGCGAGCATCTGATTGATGGCGCCGGGGTGAAACTGGCGACGAGCATCGACGAAATCGCCCAAGGGCTGGCAAACAAGCAGCCAGTGGCGATTCAGAGTGATGAGGAAGAAGCACTGGCCAATGAGCTGGAGCAGATGCCTGATGAGATTGATGAAGGGCAGCGGCTGGTGCAGACGCAACTGGCGTTGATCTGTCGGCAGTTGGGGCCGTTGCGTACATTGGCGGCGCATTTGATCAAGGACACCGCTGAAGTTTGAGGTGGCCGGACTGGCCCCATCGCTGGCAAGCCAGCTCCCACAGTGGGTAGGGTTGATTCACAAAATTGTGCATCACCAAAGAACCCTGTGGGAGCTGGCTTGCCAGCGATGAGACCCTCAGCAACAACACAACTCCGGGACCAGAAACTCACATCCCATGCTGGCGAAGCAACTTTTCATAACTCCCATCCGCTTTCATCTCCGCTATGGCTTTATCAAACCCCGCGACAATCTGCTCATGCTGCGGATTCTTCAGGCTTACCAGAATGTGCAGGCTGTTCTCACTCAACGGTTTGGGAAGAAACTCCACCGAATTGCGCACCTTGGCGGATTCCCGCGCCAGGTAATACTTCGCCACATATTCATCCTCCAGCGTCAACTTGACCCGATCCGCCGCGAGCATGCGCACGGCCATGGCGAAGTTATGCACAGGGACTTTCTGCAACGCCGTGTCGGCATCGAACGGCGCCGAATAGGCGTAGCCACGCACCACCGCAATCGGATAGGTGTGCAATTGCTGCAGATTGCTGTAATCGAGTGGTGTGTCTTTGCGCTTGAGAAAGCGGATACGGTTGAGCAGGTATTCCCCGGAAAACTGGCCAAGCCTGGTTCGTTCGTCGTTGTACCAAGCGTTGACCAGCACATCGTAGCGACCCTCACCGACGCCAAGCAGCGCCCGCGCCCACGGCACCTGCTCATAACCGCTGGCATAGCCGGCCCGGGCGAGTGCGGTGGTGACAATGTCGGTAGCCAGACCGCCGTTGACTAGCGTCTCGTCGGTAAAGGGTGGCCAGATATCAAACACCAGTCGCAGCTTCTCCGCTGCAGCGGTCTGAGCCAGCAAGAGCAATCCGATCAAAGCAAAGGCTCGATGCAAACGCGGCATGCTTGAAATCCTTAGCGGGCACATTGCCCAGCATGTTTTCAGCCAAAACCCCAAGGCCCCTTACCGGCAAAACCCAGGCCCTAACATTAGCTCATTGCAGCCAGTGCACCGGGCTCTCCAGCAGATTACACAAAGTCGCCGAGGCTGCGAGAAAGGAATGATGGCATTTTGACCTTTGTCACAGACTCTTACGCCATACAGACATCTTTGCCGTGGGCGCTTAGTATCGGGCGACACGTTCAAGGAATCGGCAAATGACAATCGAATGGGTCTGCAAACATCACAGTGATCTGGGCAAGGAACAGCTATACGCGCTGTTGAAGCTGCGCTCGGACGTGTTCGTCGTCGAGCAGAAATGCGCCTATCCGGACCTCGATGGCCAGGATCTGGAAGGCGATACCTATCACCTGATGGGTTGGGAAGATGACCAGTTGATGGCGTACCTGCGCCTGCTGGATCCGGAATCCCAGGGTGGCGACGTGGTGATTGGCCGGGTGGTTACCGCACCGCAAGGGCGCGGCAAAGGGCTGGGGCACGAAATGATGGAGCAAGCACTGAAACAGGCCGAGAAGCATTGGCCGCAAGTGCCGATCTATCTGTCAGCGCAGGCGCATTTGCAGGGGTATTACGGCAAGTACGGGTTTGTTGTGGCGGGTGAAGAGTATCTGGAGGATGACATTCCACACATTGGCATGCGTCGCTCCTGAACAACCCTCACCCTAGCCCTCTCCCAGAGGGAGAGGGGACTGACCGAGTTGTCTTGCGTCAGACATCGACCTGAAAAGCCGAGTCGATTATGGATTCACAGCAACACTTTCAGGTCGGCGTACCTCTCCAATATCCCCCAATCGGCTCCCTCTCCCTCCGGGAGAGGGCTGGGGTGAGGGGCTCTTTTTCAGGGATACTCCAGAACTGCCTTGATCTGCCGCAAATTACGCTCGATCCACCCGCGATCAATCGCCCCCCACTCGCGAATCCGATAGCGCCCGGCGTGATTACGCGCGCCCTCCTCCTGCTCGAATTCACAGACGATATCCAGATCCGCCAACGCGGCAATCGTGTCCTGCGCCGTGCGCCGGGGCATGCCGGTCACTTCGGTCAGCGTCGGCACACTCGGCGCCAGACCGCTGTCGATCAGGTACGCCACATACAAGCGGCGATAGAAACTGCTTTTGGTCTTGCTGACGTCCATCCACACCTTCCTGGTTGCGTACTGTTAAGCCTGCATATCGCGCCATGTCAGGTACACGCGCAGATCAAACTCGACCTGGTGATACCCCGGCAGCATGTGCTCGCACAATTTATAGAACGCCTTGTTGTGATCCGACTCCTTGAAGTGCGCCAGTTCGTGCACCACGATCATTTTCAGAAAGTCCGGCGCGGCATCCTTGAACAACGAGGCGATACGAATCTCTTTCTTGGCCTTGAGCTTGCCGCCCTGCACCCGTGAAACCGTGGTGTGCAGACCAAGGGCGCGATGGGTCAGGTCAAGACGGTTGTCGAACAGCACTTTGTCGATGGCCGGGGCGTTGCGCAGGTATTCCTGTTTCAGATCCAGCGCGTAGCTGTACAAGGCCTTGTCGCTCTGCACGTCGTGTCGCCCTGAATAGCGTTGATTCAGGTATTCACCCAGACGCCCTTCGGCAATCAATTGGCGCACCTGATCCTGCAATTGCGCGGGATAGGCCTGGAGGTACTTCAACACTGTCATGGACGAGCGACACGGTTCGAAAAAGGTCTGCCAGTGTAGCGAATTCAACCGGGTAGCGCGCTCCAGTCAAACGGTTCGGCGAAGCTGACCGCATCCTCGGCCATCAATGGCCGCGCGACGAGAAAACCCTGCACGTATTCGCAGCCGTGGGCTTGCAGCCATTGGTATTGCTCGATGGTTTCCACCCCTTCGGCAATCACCAGCAAGCCGTATTGCTTGCACAGACTGATCACCGTACTGACCAGCGAGGCGTCGCGTTTGGAGTCCGGCAACCGCGCAATAAGATGGCGATCGAGCTTGAGGGTATCGAGCTCCAGATCGCGCAGATGCGCCAGCGAACACGGCCCGGAACCGAAGTCATCCAGCGCCACACGCACGCCCAGATTGCGCAGCAAACGCAGCTGTTTGCGGGTTTCGTCGGGATTCTGCATCAGCGCTTCTTCGGTGACCTCGACCTCCAGTTGCCGTGGCTGCAAGGCGTGCCGCTCCATGACCTGGCGCAACTCGGTGACCAGATTCGGCAGGCTGAACTGGGTATTGCTCAAACTCACGCCGAGCACCAGATCTTCGGCAAACAGAGTTTCCCAGGCTTTACGCTGGCCGGCGCCGCGATGATAAATCCAGCTGCCGAGGCGACTGATCAGCCGCGCCTCTTCCAGCAGTGGCAAGAACAGCCCCGGCGGCACATCGCCGACACTCGGGTGCTGCCAGCGCAACAACGCCTCGAAGCCACGAATCTGGCCCGTGTCGATGGCCACTTGCGGCTGATAGACCAGATTGAAATCGCGATTCTCGATGGCCGCACGCACGCTCTCTTCGAGCATCAGTCGCGAACGTGCCCGGCCGTTCATTTCATGATCGTAGAAACGATATTGCTGGCGCCCGGCGCGCTTGGCCTCGTACATGGCGATGTCGGAGGCACGCAGCAATCCGTCGAGGTTCGAGCCGCAATCCGGATAAGTGGCGATGCCGATACTGGCGCCGAGGGCGATGTCCAAGCCTTCGATCTGCTGACAGATCGACACCCGTTCGATGAGTTTCTCGGCAATCTTCGCCGCTTGTTCGGGAAATTCAAGATCCAGCAGCGCGGTGAATTCATCGCCACCCATACGCGCGAGAATATCGAACGGCCGCAGGCAGGTCTTCAATTGCTCGGAGACCCAGCGCAACACCCGATCGCCGGCATCGTGGCCTAGCGAATCGTTGACCCGTTTGAAGCCGTCGAGGTCCAGATACAGCAACACCCAACTGCTGTCGCTGCGCTCGCCCCGCAGCAGGAGGTTTTCAACGGTCTGGTAAAACCCGCGCCGGTTGAGCAACCCGGTCAGTGGATCAGTCACCGCTTGAAATTCCAGTTGCTGGTGCAAGTGCCGCACCACCGACATATCGAGTACGGTCACCACCATTGCGTGTTGCTCGGAGGGCAGCGCGGCGCAGGACAACGCAACCGGCACTTGCTGGCCCGGTGCGGTGCGCAGCAAGGCGTCGTGCAGCCTCAACGTCTCGCCACGCTTGTAGCTGGCATAAAACTCGGAATCGGCCCACAGCGGGATGTGCGGCTTCTGTAGAAAATCGAGAAATTCCTTACCTTCCAGTTCCTTCACCGGCGCATTCAGCAAGCGTGAAATCGCCGGGTTGGCGAAGCGGATCAAACCGTCCTCACCCACCACCAATATCCCTTCGGCAGCGTTATCCAGCACCGAAGCATTGAAGGCGCGCGCTACTTCCAGGTCATGACTCAGGCGCTGCAACGCGCGGCGATTGCGCTGGTGTTCCAGCAACGCTTGCACTTTGGGCTTGAGGATCTGCGGATCGAACGGCTTGAACAGGTAATCCACCGCGCCACTGGCATAGCCCTTGATCACGGCGTCCTGGGATTGCTCGTTGGCGGTCAGAAAGATAATCGGCGTCAGGCGCGTGCGTTGGCTGCCGCGCATCAACCGCGCCACTTCAAAGCCGTCCATGCCCGGCATCTGCACATCCAGCAGCACCAGATCGACGTCGTGAGAGAGCAGAATATTCAGCGCTTCGAAACCGGAAGCTGCGGTGAGGACGTGCCAATCCTGACGCTGCAGCAACGCGCGCATGCTGATCAGATTTTCAGGGTAATCATCAACGATCAAAAGGACAGAGCTGCCTTCACCTGGCGGGGGTTGCGCGCATTCCATGCTGCTTCTCTTGTCGGGACTTCAGGGCGATTCCGGTAAAACCGTACACACATCGAGCCTTCACTCTAGTCGTGGATCCGAAAAAGCAGAAGCTGTCATCAGGCCATCATTTAACCAAAGCGTGAGTTTGCCGACTAACGGTCACCGCTGAAGCCCCCGGAAACCGGCAGAGATGGCATTTCGACAGGATGTTGACGTCAATCATCTGCCAAACGGGCATTAACAAAAAATCCCTCTACGCTTATAAAGGCCGCCCCAAAACGTGCGGGCTAGAGCTTCTGGCACGTACGTGCAGTGAAACTTGAGTGGAAGAACCGACATGATCGATCTCGCAACCTGGAACCTCAGCGTTCCCGTTGGCAGCCCGCCATACACCGTCGAAACCTCCAAACTGGTGAACGGCTTCAAAGATCAGTACTTCCATTCCGACACCGGCACCTTGTTCTTCTGGTCACCGGTTACCGGGTCAAAAACCGAAAACGCCATCTACCCGCGCACCGAACTGCGCGAAACCTACAGCAACGGCACCCTGCGCAACTGGTACTACCCGGACGCCGACAACCTGCTGCGCGCGACCCTCACGGTGAACAAAGTGCCGAGTTCGGGCAAGATCGTCATCGGCCAGATTCATGCTTATGAAAGCCAGAAGCCGATGGTCAAACTCGAGTACCAGTACAAGACCAAAACCGAAACCGGCAACCTGGTGATCAAAGTACGCATGCACCCGGATGATGACGAAAGCCGCGTCATCACCCTGGCCACCGGAATCAAACTGGATCGCGAGTTCAACTACCTCATCCACTTAAGCCCCGGCGGCGCACTCGGCATCAGTGCGGCGGGTTATCAGTGGGACTCACAGATCAGCGCGACATGGCGCAACAAGCCGTTGTACTTCAAGGCTGGGGTTTATGTGCAGGACAACACCGGGTATACGAGTGAAGGCGGGCAAGTGACCTTCAGCAAGCTGGATATTGATCATGATAAATAACAGGGCACTGACCTGAGCATCAATTATCGATGACTTAAAATCAAAATCGGCAGACTTCCTCAAGTCTGCCGCATGACATTGATATCGCAGCAAAGATGAAATTAGCTACTTTTAAAATCAAACATCGCAATCAAAGAAAATGCTTTTTCTTCAGCACAATAGATCACACCCTTCGGATAATCTCCGCCTCGCTCCAAACAAACAAAGCCCTTGGCACTCCTTGAGTTATCAATCCCGTCCAACTCCAGCTGCACGTGGGCAGCTGTGCCGGGGGCACCCAAATTGTGCGGTTCGTCAAGCGGAAGGTTTTTGCGGAAGGAGGAACCAATATAGAACTCATTCCTGCCTACATACTGAAAAAATTTGAAATTAAAATATTCTCCACTGTGTTGCAAAAACTCTCTACCACGAATTGAGACGGTAAAGCTTTCCCCCCCGGGAATCGCCAGAAACATTTGAACGTCGCCAACACCAACACTGGTAACTCTTTTGTCCTTTTGCATTTTTTCCATCCTGAAAGATAACTGAGCGCCCACGATAGATCGCCAATAAACTTTCCACACCTGTAAGATCTGACAGGTTTTTATACCTAAAAAATATAGCCAGTGTCTTTTTAGAAGCTTAATCAACAAACCTGATCAGTTGTCCAGCCAAAAACTGGATACTTGGTTTGAACGCTCTCGAATTCGGATTAAACCCAGGCGACGCTTTATTTAAACGACACGTTTAGTTTTCTCGGCCGTCACTTCCGGATGCCTACAACAGCTTGCGCCGTTGCCTACCACTACGCCAGAATCCGCCGGCTTGTGCGCCTGGCGGGCCATCGGTAACTTGATTCGCGTCACTGATTTCCAGTGATCGGGTTTAGTAGCCCGTGGTTACGCGATGCGCATTGGCACCATTCAGTCGGGCATAACCCGCGCTTGATGGTAGCTGTTCGCAGGGCGCCTTCGGGTGCGCCGGTCGCGTCTCCCCGGTCTACTAACCTGCGTTCAGCTGCCACCCTCTTCGTTTAGTAGCGATCCGGTGTCGGCTCCATTTACCGGAGACGAAACATGATCAAATCAACGCCTCACCCGCCAGAAACAGATCCCGCATCCCCCTACGAATCCCTCGACTCAAAAAAACTCAGCGACGCCGCAGAACGCGCCCTCGACCATTACCTAAAACCGTCCGCCTTCATCATGGCCAGCACGCATAAACCCGAACCCATGTACCTCGCCAACCCGAAGTACAACACCGAATCCCTGCTGGCCAACGCCAGCGAAACTCTGGGTTCAGCCAGCGAAATGCTCAACAACTTCGCCGCCATGCTCGACACCTCACACCGCAAGACAGCGCTGGGCATTGCGCAAGTGGTCATGCTCGGTGAACTGGCGGTAAATCAGGCGCTGGATCATGTTGAGTTGAAGGAATAGTCGCCCACAAAAAAAACCCGCTTCACTGCGGGTTTCTTAAGCCAAATGGACTAAATGTTCCGCATTCGCAACATCGACATCAAAATGTGACGGTAGCGCAACATGGAATGACTCTCCTT
The DNA here is from genome assembly GCF_031931925.1 of Pseudomonas sp. rhizo66. Classification (NCBI taxonomy): domain Bacteria; kingdom Pseudomonadati; phylum Pseudomonadota; class Gammaproteobacteria; order Pseudomonadales; family Pseudomonadaceae; genus Pseudomonas; species Pseudomonas sp. rhizo66. The sequence goes on along the minus strand of NZ_JAUJWZ010000011.1, from coordinate 133,297 downwards.
TAATCACCCGTCTCGGTATTCAACTACACGAAAAACGTATAAATCGTGGCCTGACGCAGGCGCAGCTTGCCAATCTAGCGGGACTGACACGATACAAGCGAATAAAGGGGGGACAAAGACACAAAAAAGGGGACGGAATCGTGATAAATAAATCCGCCACTTTTTTTGCGATTTCACCGAGATCTCAATCAAACAAATCCGGCCAATTTGACATTGCCTCCTTTGCCACTCCCTTATTTATTCAAAAACCAAAATCCTTATAGCGAAACAATATTAAAACCTGTCATTTATTACAGGTTACCTGGAACAACTTCTCGCCTAATCTCATCGACGTAATACGAGACAACCTATTTGACTTCAATACTGAATACACAGAAGGTAAATATCATGAAAAATTACAATGGCTTCGTATTTAACGCCGCCGGCGAGGAACATGCCGCTACACTCAGATTTGACGATCCAGCCCAACCAACTGGCAACATAAGTAACGGCTACATGGACTATTGCGGACTTGACTTCGTCGTCACTGGCACCTGCACAAAGTCCACTTGGACTTATAAGCTTCAAGCGAAATCAGATGCCAAAAATAGAGATGAGCTAAACCATGGCCCAAGTACTCTCAGTATTGATATGAAATCAACTGATGGAACCGACAAGAAATTGGAAGGTACAGTTATCGTTAGAGCAGGCGGGCCGTATGTAGGCCAAACCTTTGGAATCAGATTCACAAAAGGCTGACATCCTTCATTACCTATGAGACAGGATGAATCAGTTAACCTTACACTCAGCTGACCCTTCAGATAACGCTGATATATAGCCTCCAGCGAGATCGGCTTAATCTTCGAAGCATTATGGGTTACTCTTACTTTTAGATGACTTCGTCAGGCGACATAATCGCCCACAAAAAACCCGCCTCACGGCGGGTTTCTTTTAAAGCAGTCTAACGCTCAGGCTCAGTTAACCTTGGCGTTCAACTCACCCTTCAGATAACGCTGGTACATCGCTTCCAGCGAAATCGGTTTGATCTTCGAAGCATTACCGGCAGTACCAAACGCTTCATAACGAGCGATACACACATCACGCATCGCGGTCACGGTGGCGCCGAAGAATTTACGTGGGTCGAATTCGCTCGGGTTGGTGGCCATCAGGCGACGCATCGCACCGGTGGATGCCAGGCGCAGGTCGGTGTCGATGTTGACCTTGCGCACGCCGTGCTTGATGCCTTCGACGATTTCTTCAACCGGTACGCCGTAGGTTTCTTTGATGTCGCCGCCGTACTGGTTGATGATCGCCAGCCACTCTTGTGGCACCGACGAGGAACCGTGCATCACCAGGTGGGTGTTCGGGATGCGCTTGTGGATTTCCTTGATGCGGTCGATCGCCAGCACGTCACCGGTAGGTGGCTTGGTGAACTTGTAAGCGCCGTGGCTGGTGCCGATGGCGATGGCCAGGGCGTCGACCTGAGTGCGCTTGACGAAGTCAGCGGCTTCTTCCGGGTCGGTCAGCATTTGGCTGTGATCCAGAACGCCTTCGGCGCCGATGCCGTCTTCTTCACCGGCCATGCCGGTTTCCAGCGAACCCAGGCAGCCCAGCTCGCCTTCTACCGAGACGCCGCAGGCATGAGCCATGGCCACGGTTTGTTGGGTAACGCGGACGTTGTAGTCGTAGTCGGTCGGGGTCTTGCCGTCTTCGCCCAGCGAGCCGTCCATCATCACCGAGCTGAAGCCCAGTTGGATCGAGCGCTGGCAGACGTCAGGGCTGGTGCCGTGATCCTGGTGCATGCACACCGGGATGTGCGGGAATTCTTCGATCGCGGCCAGGATCAGGTGACGCAGGAAAGGTGCGCCGGCGTATTTACGGGCGCCGGCCGAGGCCTGGACGATCACCGGGGAGTCAGTCTTGTCAGCGGCTTCCATGATGGCGCGCATCTGCTCAAGGTTGTTGACGTTGAAAGCTGGAACGCCGTAGCCGAATTCGGCTGCGTGGTCCAACATCTGGCGCATGCTGATAAGTGCCATTGTGTGTGTCTCTCCCGGTTGAGGGTCGTTAATCGTGCCAGCCTGCCGGAGCGGCGGCGGCTATTCAAGTGATTGCAGATCGGGGGTTGAGGCCCGGTCTGGTGATTCGATAAAGCAAAATCCTGAGAGCTACACAGAACCCCTGTGGGAGCGAGCCTGCTCGCGAAAGCAATCTTGCAGTCGCTGATGCAGTGCCTGTCAGACCGCTTTCGCGAGCAGGCTCGCTCCCACATTAGAACTGTGGTGTGTCAATTACTGCGCTTTGCAGCCGCGGCCGATCAGGTCATTGGTGGCGACCCAGTACACCAGGCCTTCGTCACCCTTGACGTGAAACGCCAGCATACCGTCGCTGTACAGCGTGCCCGAGGCGCCCGGCTCTTCTTTCAGGCGATAGACCTGATCATCGCCACCCAGTCGAACGTCGACTTCCTTCTGGCCGGCATCGGCGTAACGCCACAGCACTTTGGCCTGGCTGTCGCAGGTCCAGGTCGTCCAGTGATCCGCCGGGGCGGACGACTGAAACAGGTTCAACTGCGCGCAACCGCCCAACAATGCCAACGCCGCAATGGCGATCAAGCCTTTCATCCGTGTTCCTCGACTGACGGCGCACGCCGCCAGCCCTGAGTTAAAGAGTCAGACCCGTCAAGGACAACCATGTTCCTTGGCCGGGGTTTGCGTCTCGTATTTGTCCAGACCGTCCGGCCCCGAACGCTTGTTCAGCACCGGGTTGGTTTCGGCCTGCCAGTCGGCCTGATAGCAGCCCTTCTGCGACTCGCTCGGCGCCGGCGTGGCTTCGGCCTTCGGGTTACTCCCGCAGGCCGCCAGCGTTCCGGTCAGCAACAACAGCGCTAACGACTTGACCATGTAAACACTCCTTTGCCTGGCCAAACGGGCGGCCTCAGGCCTTGGCCCGGCTTTCCAGGACTTCAACGGCTGGCAGCACTTTGCCCTCGACGAATTCGAGGAACGCGCCGCCACCGGTGGAAATGTAGGAGATTTGCTCAGCCACGCCATATTTATCGATCGCGGCCAGGGTGTCGCCACCGCCGGCAATGGAGAACGCCGCGCTGTCAGCGATGGCCTGGGCCAGCACTTTGGTGCCGTTGCCGAACTGGTCGAATTCGAACACGCCGACCGGGCCATTCCACAGAATGGTTTTCGACGATTTCAGCAGTTCGGCGAAGTTGGCCGCAGTTTGCGGGCCGATGTCCAGAATCATGTCGTCGGCAGCAACGTCAGCGATCAGCTTGACGGTGGCTTCTGCAGTTTCGGCGAATTCCTTGGCAACCACCACGTCGACCGGCAGTGGCACGCTGACTTTGGCAGCGATGGCGCGCGCAGTGTCGAGCAGATCCGGTTCGTAAAGCGATTTGCCAACCGGGTGACCGGCCGCCGCGAGGAAGGTGTTGGCGATGCCGCCGCCGACGATCAGTTGATCGCAGATCTGGCTCAGGCTGTTCAGCACGTCGAGTTTGGTCGACACCTTGGAGCCGGCAACGATGGCCGCCATTGGCTTGGCCGGCGCACCGAGGGCTTTGCCCAGTGCGTCCAGTTCAGCGGCCAGCAACGGGCCAGCAGCCGCAACCTTGGCGAATTTGGCCACGCCGTGGGTCGAACCTTCGGCGCGGTGAGCGGTGCCGAACGCGTCCATCACGAACACGTCGCACAGGGCGGCGTATTGCTGAGCCAGTTCGTCAGCGTTCTTTTTCTCGCCTTTGTTGAAGCGCACGTTTTCGAACAGCACGATGTCGCCGGCCTTGACGTCCACGCCGCCCAGGTAGTCAGCCACCAGCGGCACTTCACGGCCCAAGGCCTTGCTCAGGTAGTCAGCGACTGGCTTGAGGCTGTTCTCGGCGGAGAATTCGCCTTCGGTCGGACGGCCAAGGTGCGAGCAGACCATCACGGCCGCACCTTTTTCCAGGGCCAGCTTGATGGTCGGCAGCGAAGCCAGGATACGCGCATCGCTGGTGACAACACCGTCCTTGACTGGGACGTTGAGGTCTTCGCGGATCAATACGCGCTTACCTTGCAGATCGAGGTCGGACATCTTCAACACGGTCATGGGTCGCACTTCCTACGGTTTTTTTGAAGTTGCTGTTTGCAGATAGTGTTCTGCAACGTCCAGCATTCGGTTGGCAAAACCCCACTCGTTGTCGAACCAGGCCAGGATGTTCACCAGTTTGGGGCCGGAGACACGGGTCTGACTGGCATCGACGATGGCCGAATGTGGGTCATGATTAAAATCACAGCTGGCGTGGGGCAACTCGGTGTAGGCCAGCAGGCCTTTGAGCGGGCCGTTGGTGGCGGCTTCGCGCAGGATCCGGTTGACCTCATTGGCATCGGTCGCCGTGGCGGTCTGCATCGTGATGTCGAGGCAGGACACGTTGACCGTGGGCACGCGTACGGCTTTGGCCTGAATTCGCCCGGCAAGTTCCGGCAGCAGGCGCTCGATACCGCGCGCCAGACCAGTGGACACCGGGATCACCGACTGGAACGCCGAACGCGTGCGGCGCAGGTCTTCGTGGTGATAGGCGTCGATCACCGGCTGATCGTTCATCGCCGAGTGAATCGTGGTGATCGACACGTAATCGAGGCCGATCGCCTTGTCGAGCAGGCGCAACAGCGGCACGCCGCAGTTAGTGGTGCAGGAGGCGTTGGACACCAGCAGTTCGTCGCCGGTCAGGCAATCCTGATTGACGCCGTAAACGATGGTGGCGTCGACATCCGCCTCGCTGGCCATCGGCTGCGAGAACAGCACGCGCGGCGCGCCGGCGTTGAGGAAACGCTGGCCGTCTTCACGGGTGTTGTAGGCGCCGGAGCATTCGAGCACCAGATCGACGCCCAGCGACGCCCAATCGATGCCTTCGGGGGTGGCACTGCGCAGGACCTTCACGCAGTCGCCATTAATATGCAGACAATCGCCTTCTACTCGCACTTCGCCCGGAAAGCGGCCGTGGGTGGAGTCGAAGCGTGTCAGGTATTCGATGCTGGCCATGTCGGCCAGATCGTTGATTGCGACAATTTCAAACCCGGCCTGCTCGCCTCGCTCAAACAACGCACGCAAGACGCAACGACCAATGCGGCCGTAGCCGTTGAGTGCAACTTTGTAAGGACGCGGTTGAGGCATGGGGTTCTCGATAATATTCGCTACAACACAACCTCATGTAGGAGCTGCCGAAGGCTGCGATCTTTTGATCCTGTTTTTTAAGATCAAGATCAAAAGATCGCAGCCTTCGGCAGCTCCTACAGGGGAACGCGGTGGCCGGGGCCACCGCATTCGTACTGCTTAGTCTTCCAGCAGCTCTTCAGCCTGACCCAGGATGTTTTCCAGGGTGAAGCCGAACTCTTCGAACAGTGCCGAAGCCGGCGCCGATTCGCCGTAGGTGGTCATGCCGATCACGCGACCTTCCAGACCCACGTACTTGAACCAGAAGTCGGCGTGAGCCGCTTCGATCGCGATACGCGCGCTGACCTGCAACGGCAGAACCGATTGCTTGTAGCCTGCGTCCTGAGCGTCGAACACGCTGGTGCACGGCATGGACACCACACGCACCTTGCGACCTTGCTCGGTCAGTTTGTCGAAAGCCTGAACCGCCAGGCCGACTTCCGAACCGGTGGCAATCAGGATCAGCTCAGGCTCGCCTGCGCAGTCCTTCAGCACGTAACCGCCACGGCTGATGTCGGCAATCTGGCCGGCATCGCGTTCCTGGTGCTGCAGGTTCTGACGCGAGAAGATCAGCGCCGATGGGCCGTCCTTGCGCTCCAGAGCGTTTTTCCAGGCCACGGCCGATTCCACGGCATCGGCTGGACGCCAAGTGTCGAGGTTCGGGGTAGTGCGCAGGCTGGTCAGTTGCTCGATCGGCTGGTGCGTCGGGCCGTCTTCGCCCAGACCGATGGAGTCGTGGGTGTAGACATGGATCACGCGCTGCTTCATCAGTGCGGACATGCGCACCGCGTTGCGGGCGTATTCCATGAACATCAGGAAGGTCGCGCCGTAAGGCACCAGACCGCCGTGCAGGGTTACGCCGTTCATGATCGCGGTCATGCCGAATTCGCGCACGCCGTAGTACATGTAGTTGCCGCTGGCGTCTTCAGCGCTGACGCCTTTGCAACCTTTCCACAGGGTCAGGTTGGAACCGGCCAGGTCAGCGGAGCCGCCAAGCAGTTCCGGCAGCAGCGGGCCGAACGCGTTCAGGGTGTTCTGGCTGGCTTTACGGCTGGCGATGGTTTCGCCTTTGGCCGCGACTTCAGCGATGTAGGCCGAAGCTTTTTCCGAAAAGTCGGCCGGCAGCTCACCGCTCAGACGACGTACCAACTCGTTGGCTTCGGTCGGGAACGCAGCGGAGTAGGCGGCGAAACGCTGATCCCACTCGGCTTCGGCCGCGCGACCTTTTTCCTTGGCATCCCACTCGGCATAAATGTCGGCCGGGATTTCGAACGGGCCGTGGTTCCAGTTCAGCGCCTGGCGGGTCAGGGCGATTTCCGCGTCACCCAATGGCGCGCCGTGGCAGTCTTCCTTGCCTTGCTTGTTCGGCGAACCGAAACCGATGGTGGTCTTGCAGCAGATCAGCGTCGGCAGCGGGCTTTTGCGCGCGGTTTCGATGGCGGTCTTGATCTCTTCCGGGTCGTGACCGTCAACGTTGCGGATCACTTGCCAGTTGTAGGATTCAAAACGCTTCGGGGTGTCATCGGTGAACCAGCCTTCGACTTCGCCGTCGATGGAGATGCCGTTGTCATCGTAGAAAGCGATCAGTTTGCCCAGACCCAGCGTACCGGCCAGGGAAGCGACTTCGTGGGAAATGCCTTCCATCATGCAGCCATCACCCAGGAACACGTAGGTGTGGTGGTCAACAATGTCGTGGCCAGGACGGTTGAACTGCGCGCCCAGTACCTTTTCAGCCAGGGCGAAGCCCACTGCGTTGGCCAGGCCCTGACCCAATGGGCCGGTAGTGGTTTCAACGCCCGGGGTGTAACCGAATTCCGGGTGGCCCGGGGTGCGGCTGTGCAGTTGACGGAACTGCTTGAGGTCGTCGATCGACAGGTCGTAACCGGTCAGGTGCAGCAGCGAGTAGATCAACATCGAGCCGTGACCGTTGGACAGCACGAAGCGGTCACGGTCGGCGAACGATGGGTTGCTCGGGTTGTGCTTGAGGTAGTCGCGCCAAAGCACTTCGGCGATATCTGCCATACCCATAGGGGCACCGGGATGGCCGCTGTTGGCTTTTTGCACGGCATCCATGCTGAGGGCACGAATGGCGTTGGCACGCTCACGACGGCTAGGCATCGCTGATCTCCTGGGTTCTGGTAAGTCGAAACGGAAAAAAGGAGGGCATTTTCCCTCACCGGAGCGCCTCGGGGCAATGACAGATAGTCATCGGGGGGCGTTTTTCCAATGGATAGCGGCGCTTTCTGTTGGTGAAACCTTTCCGCTAGTCGTTTGTAGAGTTAACCGTCTCGTGAGAAGTGCCATTTATCGAGCAATATCAAAACTTTTTGATATTGGCCTTGCGATGATTTGCCCCCCTCTCTAGACTGCCAGCCCTATGAACTTACCCATGCCTTCCATTCGCCCTGACGATTGCGACGAGCTGGCGGCCCTGTGCAAGGCCGGCGGCGATCCGTTGCGGCTGAATGTATTGCGCGCGCTGGCCAACGATTCGTTCGGTGTTCTGGAGCTGGCGCAGATTTTCGGCATTGGCCAGTCGGGCATGAGTCATCACCTCAAGGTGCTGGCCCAGGCTGGTCTGGTGGCGACGCGCCGCGAAGGCAACGCGATTTTTTATCGCCGCGCCCTGCCCCACACCGAACTGCTGGGTGGCAAGTTGCACGCGGCATTGTTAGAAGAAGTCGACCATCTGGCACTGCCTGACGACGTGCAAGCGCGCATCGAACAGGTTCACGGCCAACGTGCCGCCGCCAGCCAGGACTTTTTCGCTCGGGTCGCGGAGAAATTCCGTGCCCAGCAAGACTTGATCGCAGGCCTGCCGCAGTACCGTGACAGCGTGCTGGCCCTGCTCGACAAACTGAACTTCAATGGCGAAGCCACGGCCATTGAAGTCGGCCCCGGCGATGGTGCTTTTCTGCCGGAACTGGCCCGTCGCTTCGGCACCGTAACCGCGCTGGACAACAGCCCGGCGATGCTCGAACTGGCGCGTCAGGTATGTGAACGTGAACAGCTGGCTAACGTCAGCCTGCAATTGGCCGATGCATTGAATGGCACAAGCCTTACGGCCGATTGCGTGGTGTTGAATATGGTGTTGCACCATTTCGCCGCGCCGGCCGATGCGCTCAAGCATATGGCCAAGCTGCTACAACCGGGCGGTAGCTTGCTCGTGACAGAGTTATGTAGCCACAACCAGAGTTGGGCCAGGGAGGCCTGCGGTGATCTGTGGTTGGGGTTTGAACAGGACGATTTGGCCCGTTGGGCCACCGCTGCGGGACTCGTTCCCGGGGACAGCCTCTATGTAGGCTTACGTAATGGTTTCCAGATCCAGGTTCGCCACTTTCAGCGACCGGCTGGCGACACTCACCATCGGTAAATTCAGGAAAACATCGAGATGAGCGAATACTCCCTCTTCACCTCCGAGTCCGTGTCCGAAGGGCATCCGGATAAAATCGCCGACCAGATTTCCGATGCGGTGCTGGACGCCATTATTGCCCAGGACAAACACGCACGCGTTGCCGTGGAAACCCTGGTCAAGACCGGCGTGGCCATCGTTGCCGGTGAAGTGACCACCAGCGCCTGGGTCGACCTGGAGCAGATCGTTCGTGATGTGATTTGCGACATCGGCTACACCAGCTCCGAAGTCGGTTTCGACGGCGCGACCTGCGGCGTGATGAACATCATCGGCAAGCAATCCCCAGACATCAACCAGGGTGTTGACCGTGCCAAGCCTGAAGATCAGGGCGCCGGCGACCAGGGCCTGATGTTCGGCTACGCCAGCAACGAAACCGACGTTTTGATGCCAGCGCCGATCACCTTCTCGCACCAACTGGTGCAGCGCCAGGCCGAAGCCCGTAAATCGGGTCTGCTGCCTTGGCTGCGTCCGGACGCCAAGTCGCAAGTGACTTGCCGTTACGAAGGCGGCAAGGTTGTCGGTATCGACGCGGTTGTCCTGTCGACCCAGCACAACCCTGAAGTGTCGTACAAAGACCTGCGCGAAGGCGTGATGGAGCTGATCGTCAAGCACGTGCTGCCTGCCGAACTGCTGAGCAAAGACACCCAGTTCCATATCAACCCGACCGGCCAGTTCATCATTGGCGGCCCGGTAGGTGACTGCGGTCTGACCGGTCGCAAGATCATCGTCGACAGCTACGGCGGCATGGCCCGTCACGGCGGCGGCGCGTTCTCCGGTAAAGATCCATCGAAGGTTGACCGTTCGGCGGCCTACGCTGGCCGTTACGTGGCCAAGAACATCGTCGCTGCCGGCCTGGCCGAGCGTTGCGAGATCCAGGTTTCCTACGCGATCGGTGTGGCTCAGCCGACCTCGATCTCGCTGAACACCTTCGGCACCGGCAAGATCAGCGATGACAAGATCATCAAACTGGTCCGCGAAGTGTTCGACCTGCGCCCATACGCAATCACCACCATGCTCGACCTGCTGCACCCGATGTACCAGGAAACTGCAGCCTACGGCCACTTCGGTCGGGCGTCACAGACCAAGACCGTTGGCGAAGACACCTTCACCACGTTCACCTGGGAAAAAACCGACCGCGCCGACGCCCTGCGTTCTGCTGCTGGTCTGTAAGACTCCCTGGCGGTACAAAAAAGCCCCGCACGGTTCGCGCCGTGCGGGGCTTTTTCATGCCTGAAATACCTCCCTGTGGGAGCGAGCCTGCTCGCGAAGAGGCCAGCCGGACCAACATCACTTCCCGACCAGACACACCCCGCAAAACACCCCACCTGCCAAGCCCCCAATCGTCTTCTAACCTTCAAGCATTCCCCCTGAGCAAGGACGCTCACAATGCTTGTCACGCTGCGCCTGTTGTTGGTTTTCTTCACCGCCTGTACGGCCCTCAACACCCACGCCGACTGCCCGAAATGGCCGGCCACTCAAGCAAAAAGCGAAATCGCCGCCCTGCAAAAACAGATCAACCAATGGGACGACGCCTATCACCGCGAAGGCCGCTCACTGATCGCCGACGAACTCTACGACCAGTCACTCCAACGCCTGAACGCATGGCGTGAATGCTTCAGGCTACCCTCGCCCGTCGAACCTTTGCGCACGGCTTCAGGCACAGTCACCCACCCCATCGCCCATACCGGTCTGGATAAAATCCATAAAGCCGAGGCCGTGCAAGCATGGCTACGAGATCGTCAGGACGTCTGGGTTCAACCCAAAATCGATGGCGTGGCAGTGACGCTGGTTTATCGCCAAGGGATGTTGCAACAAGCCATCAGTCGCGGTGACGGGATCAGCGGACAGGACTGGACGACTTCAGCGCAAAGAATCAACGCCATACCTCAACGCCTGACGCAGCCGCTGGATCTGCTGGTTCAAGGGGAGCTCTATTGGCGCTTGAATGAACACGTGCAAGCCCGATCCGGCAGCGTCAACGCCCGTGCCGCCGTTGCCGGACTGATGAACCGCAAATCCTTCACGGCAGAACAGGCTGCCGGGATCGGACTGTTCGTTTGGGACTGGCCGCAAGGGCCTTTGGATTTGCCCGAACGAATTTCACGATTGGCAGCGCTGGGCTTTGCCAAGACTGAACCGTATAGCCAGCCCGCCAGCGATTTCGCAGAGGCACAAAAATGGCGCGACCATTGGTATCGCTCGCCTTTACCCTTTGCCACCGACGGCGTGGTGTTGCGCCAGAGTCAGCGCCCGCCCGCCGAACGCTGGCAAGCTCGCGCACCGTACTGGGCCATCGCCTGGAAATACCCGTTCGCGCAGGCATTGGCCGAAGTCCGCAGGATCAATTTCAAGATCGGGCGCACCGGGCGCATCACCCCGGTGATCGAGTTGAACCCGGTCATGCTGGATGACCGAGAGATCAAACGGGTCAGTGCCAGCTCGTTGAAACGCTGGCAAGCGCTGGATATTCGTCCCGGCGATCAGGTGGCTATCAGCCTCGCCGGCCTGACCATTCCCCGACTCGACGGCGTTGTACTGCGGGCCGCCGAGCGGGCAGATATCGACATCCCCAACGCCGACGACTTCCATGCTTTGAGTTGCTGGCAACCGACTCCCGGCTGTGAAAGCCAGTTTCTCGCCCGCTTGACCTGGCTCAGTGGCAAACAAGGGCTGGCGATGCAGCATGTCGGTCGCGGCACCTGGGAGAAACTTTTCGAAACAGGCCGCCTGAATAACCTGCTGGATTGGCTGACCCTCGATGGGCCGGAGCTTGCTAACATTGCCGGCTTTGGCGAACGCAGCAGCGCCCGTCTGATGCACAGTTTTCACAGCGCCCGCCAACGGCCCTTCGCGCAGTGGCTCAAAGCCTTGGGCATACCGCCAACCGGTCAGGCACAACTGCCTGATTCGTGGCAGGCGCTGGCACAGCGTGACACCGAACAATGGCAGGCAGAACCCGGTATCGGCCCCGGTCGCGCAGCGCAATTGAGCGCCTTCTTCCGCGACCCGCAGGTGTTAGCCTTGAGCGATACCTTGCGTACCGCTGGCATCGGCGGTTTCTGAGCACGCAATCCCGGTACGCCGGGAACCCAACCACTACCCAGGCGCTCCAACAGCGCAGTGCCGCCCCGACCCGATTGCCTTTGCACATGGAGCTTTTATGAAATTTCTCGCACCGCTCGCCATGCTGACCCTTTGCGGCGTGATGGCCGCCCCTGTGATGGCCGACGAAGACGCCCCGGGTCTGACCGGTTGCGCTGCCAAGAAGCAGGGCATCATGAATCAGATCGAACAGGCCAGGTCCCGCGGCAATGCCGATCAACAGGCCGGCCTGGAAACTGCCCTGCGTGAAGTGACCGAACACTGCACCGACGCTGGCCTTAAGAAAGAACGCGAAAACAAGGTACTCGAAGCCCAGCACGAAGTCAGACAGCGTCAGGCTGATCTCGACAAGGCGATGAAGAAAGGCGACCCGGACAAGATCAACAAGCGCAAAGACAAACTCGCCGAGTCGCGCAAAGAACTGCAGGACGCGCTGGACGCAATCGATAAGTAATTGATGACCCCTGCGGCGAGGGGGCTTGCTCACTCGCCACAGGGTTACTCAGCGCCCTCAAGAATCAATGATCGCGAAACTGTTTATGGCAAGCGCTGCAGGCATCTTCAACTTTCTGCACCGCAGGCCCGAGATTGCTGGCCTTGTAAGGCTGAACCTGACTGGCGACTACCAATTCACCGGTGGCGGCTTCAAGGTTGCGGGCCATTTCCTGAAAACGTGCCTGTTGTTTCCAGACGTCGTCCTTGGCGCTGGTGTGATCCTCTTCACGCACCTGCGGGAAATGCTTCCACGGTTCATGGGACAACGCATCGAGCTTGACCGCGCCCTCGGCGAATTTCGCCCCGTCGAACGGAATGCGCCCACGCAACATGCCACCCAGGTCTTCGCCGGTCTTGAGCATTTGCTTGAAGATGGCCTTGCGCTGGCCCAGCGGAGAATTCGGGTCGACACCGCCACAGGCGGACAAGGTCAGACAGGCCAGCAATACAACAGCAATGCGTTTAAGAGTCATGGTGGCTTCAGGTCACGGAATTCGGCGGCCAGTATCCTCGCGTCACCGGCAAACACCAATAGCCCTATTAAAAATACGGGTTGTTCGAGCGCATGGAGCACTCAGGCAACCGGCACAGGAATTACTCCATGAACAGCCCTTTCAAGGCCTGGCGTCACCCGTTGATTGCAACCCTGCCTCTAGTGGCGATTCTCGCTGGGTGCACGGGTGGTGACAGCGCCAAACCGAAAACCCATGCACTGGCCACTTATTCCAGCGCCACCTGGGAAGCATTGCCGGCTGTGTCCGACAGCGATCTGGTCGCCGGCTTCGGCTCGTGGCGCAGCGCCTGCACACGGCTAAAGGCTGATCCGGTCTGGGGCACGACCTGCGCAGCAGCGGCCAATGTGCCGCAGAGTGCCAGCGAGATTCGCGCCTTCCTCAAGCAGAACCTCGACGTGTTTGGCCTGCGCGCTGAAAACGACAACCCCAACGGCTTGATCACCGGCTACTACGAACCGGTCTACCCTGGCAGCCTGACGCCTACCGAAGTGGCGAACGTGCCGGTGTATGGCGTGCCGGAAGACATGATCATCGTTTCGCTGGACAGCATTTACCCCGAGCTGAAAGGCAAACGCCTGCGCGGTCGGCTTGAAGGTCGCGTACTCAAACCTTATGACGATGCTGCCACCATTGAAGCCAAAGGCGTGAAAGCCCCTGTGGTGGCCTACCTGACCGACCCGATGAACCTGCAGTTTCTGCAGATCCAGGGTTCCGGGCGAATTCAGATCGAGGACGGCAAACAGCTGCGCATCGCCTACGCCGACCAGAACGGCCATCCGTATCGACCTATCGGCCGCTGGCTGGTCGAGCAAGGCGAGCTGAAGAAAGAAGACGTGACCATGAGCGCGATCAGCAACTGGGCCAAGGCCAATCCATCACGCATCCCGGAGCTGCTGGGCAGCAACCCGAGCTATGTGTTCTTCACCCGCAACCCCGACAGCAATGAAGGCCCCCGTGGTTCGCTGAACGTGCCGTTGACTGCCGGTTATAGCGCGGCGGTGGATCGCAAGGTGATTCCGTTGGGCAGCCTGTTGTGGCTGTCGACGACAAAACCGGATGGCACGGCACTGGTGCGCCCGGTGGCGGCGCAAGATACCGGCGGCGCGATTGCCGGCGAAGTGCGGGCGGATCTGTTCTGGGGCACCGGTGATGCGGCCGGGCAACTGGCCGGGGACATGAAACAGCAGGGACAGATCTGGATGCTTTGGCCCAAAGGCGCGGCATTGCCACAAGTGCCGCAGGTGGCTGATACAGAGAAGAAGTAACCCTTAGGATCTTTGTCGTCTGAACGATGGCTTTCGCGAGCAGGCTCGCTCCCACAGTTGGAATGCATATCCATGTGAGAGCGAGCCTGCTCGCGAATAGGCCATCGGCAACACCCAATAATCAGACCGATACAAAGAAGAACGAAGCAATCAACCCCATCCCCACAAACCACACCAGCGACCGCAGGATCGCCCAATCCGCCAGGTAGCAAATGATGTACAGCAGGCGACTGGTGATAAACAGCACCGCCAGCACATTGACCGTCACCAACTGCGCCGTCCCGACCAGATGCGCGACGATCACCGCCGCGGCAAACGCCGGCATCACTTCAAAGCTGTTCAGTTGCGCCGCGTGCGCCCGCCGGGCCACACCACCCACACTGTCGAGAAAATCCCGCGGATCATGATTATCCTGCAGCCTGAAACCGCCCGAGGCCTTGGCCACAATCGTGCACACATACGGCAGAAAAATCGCGATCAACACACACCACAGAGCCACCGTCATAACGCCGTCCTTTTTCGAGTCATAGAATTCGCGAGCGGTCAGAACTTCATCACCAGCATGCCGATCAGCACCAGCCCACAGGCTAAGAGCCGCGGGCGGCCGAAAGGTTCTTTCAAGTAGCGCATGCCAAACAGCACCACCAGAATCACGCTGATTTCACGCAACGCCGCCGCTTCTGCAATCGAGCCCAACTGCATCGCCCACAGCACCAGAGCGTAGCTGAACAACACGCAGAACCCGACGGCCAGCCCCAGCTTCCATTGCTCGCGCCAGAACTGCATGAACGCCGGACGCTTGGCGACCCACGCCAGCAACGGAAACGGCCAGGCGCTGAGCAGCGTGACCCAGACCAGATAATCGAGCGGGTGCGACCAGCGCCGCAACGCCTGGCCATCGATGTAGGTGTAGCAGCCGATGCACAAGCCAATCAGCGCCACCACCGGCAGCATCGACCACGGCAAGTGCTTGCCACCGCCACCCTGCCAAAGCAGGCAAGCCATGCCGAACGGAATCAGCATGATCCCGAAAATCTGCTGCGTGGTGAGCACTTCTCCGGCGAAGATCAACGTCAGCGCCAGCACCACCAATGGCGACAGTCCGCGCATCAGTGGATAGACCAAGCCGAGATCGCCGACGCGGTAAGCCTGAATCAGCAGATAGCGATAAAGCAGTTCGAACGCTGCCGAGGCGAGAATCCATGGCCAGATTTCCATGGGGGGCAAGCTCACGAATGGAAACGCGATGGCAACGACCAGCAGCGCCACGGTGTCCATGCACGCCACCACCAGCAGCCGTTCGGCGCTGAACTTGATTAACGTATTCCACGTCGCATGCAACAGCGCCGCCATCAATACCAAAGCTGTCGCCAGCACGTCTTACCCCTTATTTTTATGAGTCCCCATGTAGGAGCTGCCGCAGGCTGCGATCTTTTGATTTTTAACAGCAAGATCAAAAGATCGCAGCCTGCGGCAGCTCCTACAGTGAATCGTCGAATAGTCAGATTATTGATTCGCGATGTGTCAGCAGCTGTTTATACTGCAAGCGACCACGCCGCACTCAGTTGCGCACAGAAAAAAACCAATAACTCCTGCCTGCACCGCCCTCCTTCGAGATCGGTCGTCGGCCTGCGTATGCCTGATCAAAGCGTCAAGACTACCGACAGAGACCTTGCGCATGCCACTCGCCTTGCTTGCACTTGCTGTTGCCGCATTCGGCATCGGCACCACCGAATTCGTCATCATGGGCCTGCTGCCCGATGTCGCCCGCGATCTTTCTGTGAGCATTCCCCACGCGGGCCTGCTGATCACCGGTTACGCCCTGGGCGTGGTGTTCGGTGCGCCGATCCTGGCGATCGGCACTGCGAACATGCCGCGTAAAGCGACGCTGCTGGGCATGACGCTGATGTTCATCCTCGGCAACGTACTTTGTGCACTGGCGCCAAACTACGCGACGCTGATGGCCGCTCGCGTGGTCACGGCGCTGTGCCACGGCGCGTTCTTCGGCATTGGCTCGGTGGTTGCCGCCGGGCTGGTTGCGCCGAACAAGCGCGCGCAGGCGATTGCGATGATGTTCACTGGCCTGACCCTGGCCAACGTTCTCGGCGTGCCGCTGGGCACGGCGCTCGGGCAGTACGCCGGTTGGCGCTCGACGTTCTGGGCGGTCTCGGTGATTGGTGTGATCGCCGCCCTGGCGCAGTGGCTGTGGCTGCCAAAACACATCCCGATGGACAAGGCCAACCTCGCCAGCGAGTTCAAAGTGTTGGGCAAGGTCAACGTGTTGCTGGCGCTGGGCATGAGTGTGCTGGCGTCGACCAGCCTGTTCAGTGTGTTCACCTACATTGCGCCGATCCTGCAGGACATCACCGGCGTCAGCCCGCACGGCGTGACGGTGATGTTGCTGTTGTTCGGCGTCGGCCTGACCGGTGGCAGCATGCTCGGCGGGCGCCTGGCCGATAGCCGCTTGCTGCCTTCGTTGGTCGGCGTGGCTCTGGCGGTGGTGGTGATTCTGGCGGCATTCAGTCAGACCAGCCGTTCGGTGGTGCCGGCGGCGATCACGCTGGTGCTGTGGGGGGTTTTCGCTTTTGCGCTGTGCCCGATCCTGCAATTGCTGATCATCGATCAGGCGCATGAAGCGCCGAACCTTGGCTCGACGTTGAACCAGAGTGCTTTCAACCTCGGTAACGCGGCGGGTGCTTGGATCGGTGGGCTGGTGGTGGCCAGTGGCGCGGATCTGGCGGACTTGCCGTGGACCGGTGCGCTGGTCGGTGTATTGACGGTGCTGACGGCGCTGTTTTTCATCTATCTGCAACGTCGCGGTGCGGCTGCGGTCAATGTGTCCGGCTAATCGGGTTTAGCCTGCAAGAGCCCTCACCCTAGCCCTCTCCCAGTGGGAGAGGGGACTGACCGTGTTGAGTGTTCGAGTTACATCGACCTGAAATTTCGAGCCGAACTCAGGCCCTGAAAGACTTGAAGATCGGCTCCCTTTCCCCCTCTCCCTAAGGGAGAGGGCTGGGGTGAGGGGGCTCTTGATCTCATCACACCATCAACTGTGTCCCGATCCTGACTCAACCCATCCAACCCCTGCACCAACGATTCGGTGCGCTATCTTTCCACCCTCATCCAAAGGACCCCGGATGCTTGAACTTGTCGCCGCTTTCATCTGCCTCACCACCCTCCTGACCTTCGTCAACTTCCGCTTCATCGGCCTGCCACCGACCATCGGCGTGATGGTTACCGCTCTGCTGTTCTCGCTGATTCTGCAAGGCCTGAGCGTGCTCGGCTTCCCCGGTCTCGAAGAACGCGTGCAGCAACTGATCGGCCAGATCGACTTCGGCGATCTGCTGATGAACTGGATGCTCTCATTCCTGCTGTTCGCCGGCGCCCTGCACGTCAACCTGAATGACCTGCGCAGCTATCGCTGGCCCATCGGCCTGCTGGCGACCTTCGGTGTGTTGATTGCCACCACAGTGATCGGCAGCCTCGCCTATTACATTTTTGCCCTGTTCGGCTGGCACGTGAGCTTCCTTTACTGCCTGCTGTTCGGCGCGCTGATTTCGCCGACCGACCCGATCGCCGTGCTCGGTGTGTTGCGTACGGCCAATGCTTCGAAGCCGCTGAAAACCACCATCGTCGGCGAATCGCTGTTCAACGACGGTACGGCCGTAGTGGTGTTCACCGTATTGCTGGGCATCGCCCAACTCGGCGAAACCCCGACCGTCAGCGCTACCGCAATGCTGTTCGTTCACGAAGCGATTGGCGGTGTGCTGTTTGGCGGGCTGATCGGTTATCTGGTCTATCGGATGATCAAGAGCGTCGAGCAGCACCAGATCACCGTGATGCTGACCCTGGCGCTGGTCATCGGTGGCTCGGCCATGGCCACCGAGATTCATGTTTCCGCGCCGATCGCGATGGTGGTCGCCGGTCTGATCATCGGCAACGTCGGGCGTAATCTGGCGATGAATGACATGACCCGCCGCTATCTCGACGGCTTCTGGGAATTGCTCGATGACATGCTTAACGCGCTGCTGTTCGCGCTGATCGGCATGGAGCTGTTGCTGCTGCCCTTCAACTGGCTGCACATGGCTGCGGCAGGTTTGCTGGCGGTGGCGATTCTGCTCTCGCGCCTGCTCACCGTGGCACCGGCCATTGTCCTGCTGCGACGTTGGCGGACGGTGCCGGCCGGCACCATCCGGATTCTGACCTGGGGCGGTTTGCGCGGTGGTGTCTCGGTGGCACTGGCGCTGGCCCTGCCGTTGGGCCCGGAGCGTGATCTGCTGCTGAGCATCACTTACATTGTGGTGCTGTCGTCGATCCTGTTGCAGGGCCTGACCATCGGCAAACTGGTCAAGTTCGCGACTCGCAATGAGCCCGCAACCATCAACGAAGCCACTCACCACTGATCACTTTTTGATCTTCTGCGGGTCAGGTTTCTCGGCCTGATCCGCAGGCTCCTTCGGCGCACCGCTTTCGCTGCGGATCTGCGCATGGCTGATCAGCGCAAAGATAAAGCTGCCGCCAATGATATTCCCCGCCAGCGTGGGACCTGCGAAGACCATCCAGAAGTCACTCCACGGCAGCTCGCCGGCAAACACCAGATACGACACCTCCGCCGATCCCACCACGATGTGGGTAAAGTCGCCGAGCGCCATCAGATAAGTGATGAGGATGATGATCCACATCTTCGCGCTCTCCATGGACGGGATCATCCAGACCATGGTGGCAATCATCCAGCCGGAAACGATGCCTTTGGCGAACATCTGACTGGCATGGTTTTCCATGACCTTGCGGCCGATTTCGAGGAAGGCATGGTCAGTCTTGGTGTCGAAGATCGGCAGTTCAAGCATCACGTACGCCACCAGAATCGTGCCGCACAGGTTACCGAACAGCACCACACCCCAGAGCCGGATCAGCCGGCCGAAGTTTTTCAAGGTCGGCTTGGTCATGACCGGCAGTACGGCGGTCAGGGTGTTTTCGGTGAACAGTTGCTGGCGGGCGAGGATCACTGCGAGAAAACCTGCGCAGTAACCGAAACTGGCGATCACCTTGAATTCGTCGCCGTCGGGCAACCGCGAAGTGAGCAGCCCCATACCCATCAGTGACAGGCCCATGGTCAGGCCGGCGGCAAGTGCCGACCACCACAGCGCGGCGATGCTGCGCTCCAGTTCCTGATCGCCTTGGGTACGGATGATTTCATGCAGAACGGCCGCGCGGGGCGGCTGGTTTTTCTCGACTTCGTGTTGCTCATCAGCCGAGAGGTCAGGGGTCTTGCCGTCGGTGGGAGTGGTCATGGCGTGGGAACCGGTGGGGGGGTGTCGTTTACCTACGACATTCGCACCATGAAATACGTTCTGTAGGCGCCGAGCAAATCTTTGGGCGTACGCGGAAAATGTAGGAGCTGCCGAAGGCTGCTCCTACAGGGTCAGCGTTATGCTTGCGAAGTTAGCGCCGCCGATCTCAATCAGCGATCGCCGCGTTGTCCTGAAACTGGTCTTTGACGTACTTGATCTCGGTCCGTCCGTGCGGCGCCGGCAGGCCGTCTTCACCGAGGTTTACGAACACCATTTTCTCGACGGTGAGAATGCTCTTGCGGGTGATCTTGTTGCGCACTTCGCAGGTCAGGGTGATCGAGGTGCGGCCGAATTCGGTGGCGGTGATGCCCAGTTCGATGATGTCGCCCTGGCGCGAGGCACTGACGAAGTTGATTTCGGAAATGTACTTGGTCACCACGCGCTGATTGCCCAACTGGACGATCGCGTAAATCGCCGCTTCTTCGTCGATCCAGCGCAACAGGCTGCCACCGAACAGGGTGCCGTTGGGGTTGAGGTCTTCGGGTTTTACCCATTTGCGGGTGTGGAAATTCATCTTCACTCCTGAGTGTCTTGCCGAACGATGGACGGTATCTTGGCAGACTGAGCGGTCATGCTCCATGCGGCTTCGACTATGGTCGCCATTAACGATCTTCATCTGGCCGACAGAAACCCTTTGGAAGATCAGTCTAGACGGCTATAATCGCCCCCGTTTCAAAACGGTAACGTTCACTTGCTACCGTTTTCCCGCCACCTGTCCGAGGGGCGCTGCAGCAGGTTCAACCTGTCAGGCTCGGATGGGGCGTTGACTGGCTCAGGCCAGACACTAAACGCACAACGGCGCCCATTCGCATACATTACGAATGGAGGCTCTTCATGAGCGCTGTTATCACGCCTGCAGATTTTAACGATTACAAAGTTGCCGACATGTCCCTGGCTGCCTGGGGCCGTCGCGAAACCATCATCGCCGAATCGGAAATGCCGGCTCTGATGGGTCTGCGTCGCAAGTACTCCGGCGAACAGCCGTTGAAAGGCGCCAAGATCCTCGGCTGCATCCACATGACCATTCAGACCGCCGTGCTGATCGAAACCCTGGTTGCCCTGGGTGCCGAAGTACGTTGGTCGTCCTGCAACATTTTCTCCACTCAGGATCAGGCTGCTGCCGCTATCGCTGCTGCCGGCATCCCGGTTTTCGCCTGGAAAGGCGAAACTGAAGAAGAGTACGAGTGGTGCCTGGAGCAGACCATCCTGAAGGATGGCCAGCCATGGGACGCCAACATGATCCTCGACGACGGCGGCGACCTGACCGAACTGCTGCACAAGAAATACCCGGCCGTTCTGGACCGCGTTCACGGCGTGACCGAAGAAACCACCACCGGCGTACACCGTCTGCTGGACATGCTGGCCAAGGGCGAGCTGAAAATCCCGGCCATCAACGTCAACGACTCGGTGACCAAGTCCAAGAACGACAACAAGTACGGCTGCCGTCACAGCCTGAACGACGCGATCAAGCGTGGTACCGACCACCTGCTGTCCGGCAAGCAAGCGCTGGTCATCGGTTACGGTGACGTGGGCAAGGGCTCCGCTCAGTCCCTGCGTCAGGAAGGCATGATCGTTAAAGTCTCCGAAGTTGACCCGATCTGCGCCATGCAGGCGTGCATGGACGGTTTCGAACTGGTTTCGCCGTTCATCGATGGTATCAACGACGGTTCCGAAGCGAGCATCGACAAAGCGCTGCTGGGCAAGATCGACCTGATCGTGACCACCACCGGTAACGTCAATGTTTGCGACGCGAACATGCTCAAAGCCCTGAAGAAGCGCGCCGTTGTCTGCAACATCGGTCACTTCGACAACGAAATCGACACCGCTTTCATGCGCAAGAACTGGGCATGGGAAGAAGTGAAGCCACAGGTACACAAGATCCACCGTACCGGCCCGGGCGCTTTCGACGCACAGAACGACGACTACCTGATCCTGCTGGCCGAAGGCCGTCTGGTGAACCTGGGCAACGCCACGGGTCACCCAAGCCGCATCATGGACGGTTCGTTCGCCAACCAGGTTCTGGCACAGATCTTCCTGTTCGGCCAGAAGTACGCCGACCTGTCGCCAGCCCAGAAAGCCGAGCGCCTGACCGTTGAAGTACTGCCGAAGAAACTCGACGAAGAAGTGGCCCTGGAAATGGTTCGCGGCTTCGGCGGCGTGGTCACTCAACTGACCAAGCAACAGGCTGACTACATCGGCGTCACTGTCGAAGGCCCGTTCAAGCCGCACGCTTACCGCTACTGATTGGCTGAGCGTCGACGCGGTGTGCCTGGCGCACCGCGTTGCCTGACTGGCGCTGCTGACCGCTCTGTGTAGGAGCTGCCGCAGGCTGCGATCTTTTGATCTGCAAAGATCGCAGCCTGCGGCAGCTGCTACAGGGTGCAGCGTCCGGCTTACGTGTTTCCAAGGGTATGACCATGTCCCAAGACCGTCGCTACAGCTTCGAGTTCTTCCCGACCAAGACCGATGCTGGGCATGAAAAGCTGCTCAACGTTGCCCGTCAGTTGGCAACGTACAATCCCGATTTCTTCTCCTGCACCTATGGCGCTGGTGGTTCGACCCGTGATCGCACCCTCAACACCGTTCTGCAACTGGAAAGCGAAGTCAAAGTACCGGCCGCACCGCACCTGTCGTGCGTCGGCGACAGCAAGGACGACCTGCGCGGCCTGCTGAACGAGTACAAGGCGGCCGGCATCAAGCGCATCGTTGCCCTGCGTGGCGACCTGCCGTCCGGCATGGGCATGACCAGCGGTGAGCTGCGTCACGCCAATGAACTGGTGGAATTCATTCGTGAAGAAACCGGCGATCATTTCCACATCGAAGTCGCTGCGTACCCGGAGATGCATCCGCAAGCACGCAACTACGAAGACGATCTCGCCAACTTCGTCCGCAAGGCCCGCGCCGGCGCCGACAGCGCCATCACCCAGTACTTCTTCAACGCCGACAGCTACTTCTATTTTGTCGAGCGTTTGCAGGCGCAGGGTGTCGATCTGCCGATCGTGCCGGGGATCATGCCGATCACCAACTACAGCAAACTCGCGCGCTTCTCCGATGCCTGTGGTGCGGAAATCCCGCGCTGGATCCGCAAGCAGCTGGAAGCCTACGGCGATGACACCCAGAGCATTCAGCGCTTTGGTGAACAGGTTGTCAGCGAGATGTGCGAACGCCTGCTGCAAGGCGGCGCACCAGGTCTGCATTTCTATTCCATGAACCAGGCTGAACCTAGCCTGGCGATCTGGAATAACCTGAAGTTGCCTCGTTGAAACAGCGGCAAGCTTCAAGCTGAAAGCAACAAGCAAGATCAAAAGATCGCAGCCTTCGGCAGCTCCTACATAGGATTTAATTACACCTGTAGGAGCTGCCGAAGGCTGCGATCTTTTGCTTTTAAATCCCCGAATTAGAGCTTGTGCAGGCACTTTCTGGCTCTTTCGCGTTTCTCGTCGTAATCTCAAGCCATGCCTTTGATCACGCAGTTATTCGCCGTGCTGGTTTTTGCTTGCCTGAGCTTCGCCGCTCGAGGCGAGAAGTTGCGTATTGTCACCGAGCCGTGGGCGCCTTACGTCTACGAAGAGAACGGTAAAAACCTCGGACTGGATTACGAAACCACGGCCATTGTCTTCAAACGTCTGGGTATCGAAGTCGAATGGCAGTTCCTGCCGTGGAAGCGCTGCCTGTCGATGCTTGAGACCGGTCAGGCCGATGGTGCACTGGATATCTTTCACAGTGATGAACGCGACGCCACCCTGCTTTACCCGAGCGAACCACTGTCGGACGTCGAGTTCGTGATGTTCTACGCCAACGACCGGCCGCACCCGTTCAGCACACTCGAAGAACTCAAAGGCCTGACCATTGGCACCTCGCCGGGCTATCTCTACAGCCCAGATTTCAGCGAATCAACACTGTTTACCCGTGAACCAGCCCCGACCCACGAAGCCAACTTCGGCAAACTGGTGCGCGGTCGCATCGACTTGCTGATCACCGATCGCCGCGTCGGTCAGCATTTGCTCGATGAGCTGAATATTCGCGATCAGATCACCGAAAACCCCACTGTCATTAGCCGCCAGAGCCAGTTTCTCGCGGTTCGGCGCAATGCCGGCATGGATTTGCTGGTGCAGCGTTTCGGTGCCGAGCTCAAGCGATTCAAGCGCGAACCGGCCTACGCCGAGCTGAGCGCACGCTACGGCGCCGCCCCCGCCAGCAGCCCATCAATGAATTCAGCCACGGCCAGCGGCAAAACCGTTGAGCAGCAGGAAAGCAGCGCGCAGTGATTGCTCTGTTATACTCCGGCGTTCCCGCCAGGCTCACGCCCGGACGCCCGGAACCGTAACAGGCCTCTCGCCCCGCTACAGCGCAGCTTTGCAGCCCGCGCGAGCGCTCCAGACGTGCCTTCGGAACCGCAGCAGGACCGGACGGGATTGCGTCCTCTTAAACGCCATTCGCGCCAGGCAAGACTCCCATTGGGCCAAGCCCTAACTAAAACAGGATTACTCATGTCCTTTGCTTCCCTCGGTCTCTCCGAGGCTTTAGTCCGCGCCATCGAAGATGCGGGCTATACCGAGCCTACTCCGGTGCAACAGCGGGCCATTCCCGCCGTGTTGCAAGGTCGCGACCTGATGGTTGCGGCACAGACAGGTACCGGTAAAACCGGCGGTTTCGCCCTTCCGATCCTGGAGCGGTTGTTCCCCAACGGTCACCCGGACAAATCCCAGCGTCATGGCCCGCGCCAACCGCGCGTACTGGTCCTGACCCCGACCCGCGAACTCGCGGCCCAGGTTCACGAGAGCTTCAAGATCTACGCCCGTGACCTGAAATTCGTCAGCGCCTGCATCTTCGGCGGCGTCGGCATGAACCCGCAGGTTCAGGCCATGTCCCGTGGTGTCGACGTGCTCGTTGCCTGCCCGGGTCGTTTGCTCGACCTCTGCGGCCAGGGCAGTGTTGATCTGTCCCACGTTGAAATCCTCGTCCTCGACGAAGCCGACCGCATGCTCGACATGGGCTTCGTGCACGACGTGAAGAAAGTCCTCGCGCGTCTGCCGTCCAAGCGTCAGAACCTGCTGTTCTCAGCGACGTTCTCCAAGGACATCACCGACCTCGCCGGCAAGCTGCTGCACAACCCGGAACGCATCGAAGTGACGCCGCCGAACACCACGGTCGAGCGCATCGAACAACGCGTGTTCCGTCTGCCGGCCAGCCACAAGCGTGCGCTGCTGGCGCACCTGATCACCGCCGGCGCGTGGGAACAGGTACTGGTCTTCACCCGCACCAAGCACGGCGCCAACCGTCTGGCCGAGTACCTGGACAAGCACGGCCTACCGGCTGTGGCGATCCACGGTAACAAGAGCCAGAACGCGCGCACCAAAGCACTGGCCGACTTCAAGGCCAACCAGGTACGTATCCTGGTTGCCACCGACATCGCCGCACGCGGTCTGGACATCGATCAGTTGCCACACGTGGTCAACTTCGAACTACCGAACGTCGATGAAGACTACGTGCACCGTATCGGCCGTACGGGCCGTGCCGGTCGTTCAGGCGAGGCGATTTCGCTGGTCGCGCCGGACGAAGAAAAACTGCTGAAAAGCATCGAACGCATGACCAAGCAGAAAATTGCCGACGGCGACCTGATGGGCTTCGATTCGAGCACCATTGAAGCCGAAAAGCCGGAAGCGCGTGAGCGTCCGGACATGCGCAACCCGCGCAACCCACGTGGCCCGCGCGGCGACGGCCCGAATGGCGGCGGCGGTGGCGGCGGTCGTAAAGATAAAGGCAAAGACAAGGGCAAGGAAAAACCGGCCGGTGAACGTGGCGAGCGCCCTGCCCGTCAACAGAAGCCGCGCGAAGGTACGCCGAGCCGTGAACAGCGTCCAAGCCAGCCGCCACGTGCAGCGGCGGATCGTGCACCGGACGAGTTCCTCGACGACGATATCGATAACTTCGGTAACCGCGTTGACTACGTGCCGAAAGCCGCTCCAGCCGGCGGTCGCGGCCGTCGTCCAGGCGCACCGGCGCAAGGTGCAGGCGCAGGTTCGGGCGCACCACGTGGCGGTCAGTCGCAGGGTCGTCAGAACGGCCCGCGCAACAGCAACGGCTCGAGCACCGGCACTCCGCCAGCCAAACGCAGCGGCCCGCGCAATGGCGCACCGCGTGATGGTCAGGGTCGTCGTGACGAGTCTTCGTCGCGCAACCGCCGTCCGGCCCGTGACGATCAGCCACGCAGCGAGCCAGCCGTGCAGAACCCGCGCAGCAACGGCCCGAAGATCATGCACAAGGAATCGAAAGCCGACCGCTTCCCGACGCCTGAGCAGCTCGATCAACTGCCAAGCCGCCCGCGTGGCGAGAAACCAGCCCTGCTGACCCGCAATCGCTGAGTTAATGCCGCCTTAAAAGATGCCCCGCTTCGCAAGAGCCGGGGCATTTTTTATGGACGACCCAAACCCGCTTTCTGTAGGAGCTGCCGAAGGCTGCGATCTTTTGATCTTAGAAAAGCCAACATCAAAAGATCGCAGCCTTCGGCAGCTCCTACAGGGGATCAGGGTTGTGACGGGCAATAAAAAACGCCCCCAGCCTTTCGACCGGGGGCGTTTTTATGTGGCAGAGCGAAAGTTATTTAACTTTCACGCCTTCCAGCGAGATGTCCAGATCTGCGGTTTGCGAGGTAGGACCTGGGCCCTTGATCCCGAAATCGTTCAGGTTGAGGGTGGTTTTGGCATTGAAGCCAGCGCGCTCGCCGCCCCATGGATCCTTGCCTTCGCCGTTGAACGTAGCCTTGAAGGTCACAGGCTTGGTCACACCGTGCAGGGTCAGGTCGCCAGTCACATCAGCAGTCTTTTCACCGGTCGATTTAACGGCGGTGGAGACGAACTTGGCATCAGCAAACTTGCCAACGTCCAGGAAGTCTTTGCTGGCGATGTGCTTGTCACGTTCAGCGTGGTTCGACCACAGGCTGGCGGTTTTCACATCAACCGAGATCTTGCTGGCTTCAGGCTTGGCCGAATCCCACGAGAACGTACCGTCGAAGTCTTTGAAAGTACCGTGAATGAAGCTGTAACCCAGGTGGCTGATTTTCCAGTCAACGAAGGCGTGCTGGCCTTCCTTGTCGATTTTGTAGTCCGCAGCCATGGCCTGACCAGCCGAGAGCAGTGCAGAACCGATTGCCAGAGCGGCCAGAGTCTTTTTCAACATGCTTTCTTTTCCTTTGAGTCGAGGTTGAATTTCAGGCTTTGCGACCGAGCATTCGCGTCAGGGTCGCATCACGATCGATAAAGTGGTGCTTCAATGCTGCCAACGCATGGAGACCGGAAAAAATTACCAGTGCCCACGCCAGCCAGAGATGAATCACCCCAGCGGTATCTGCCTGATCCGGTAGCCCGGAGACCAGTGCAGGAACTTCAAACAGGCCAAACACCGGGATCCCGACACCGTCTGCGGTGGAAATCAGGTAACCGGCAATCATCACAGCGAACAGCGCCAGATACAGAAACCCGTGGCCAAACTTTGCGCCGATACGGGTCATGCGGCTGTAGCTTTGCAGCGTCGGCGGCGGTGGGCTGATAAAGCGCCACAGCACCCGCAACACCATCACTCCCAGCAGCACCAGACCGATGCTCTTGTGCAGGTCCGGCGCGTCTTTGCGCCAAGTGCTGTAGTAATCCAGCCCGACCATCCACAGGCCCAGCGCGAACAATCCGAAGACCACCAGCGCCACGCCCCAGTGCATGAAAATGCTGACCCAACCATAGCGCGAAGAAGAGTTACGTAGCTGCATTGCCCAAATCCTGTGAGAACTGCGAACCAAGACTAGCGAGTTATCTATCGAATTAAAGCGGAAAATTTTGCTTTGAAATATCGAGAAATACGATCAAGAGTCTGGAAGTGGCGTGTTAAGGAAAGATTAAAGGGAAAAGTCTGGCTGGATGTTAGGTGGAAGGTCCTGATGATGTGCCGCTTGAACAGGCCTCATCGCGGGCAAGCCCCACAGTGGTCGGTAGCGCTCACAAACTCTGCGTTCACCGCAAAAACCTGTGGGAGCGGGCTTGCCCGCGATGAGGCCCTCACAGGCAAAAAAAAGCGCGGCATAAAGCCGCGCTTCTTCATTCACCGCAAGGTTTACTGCGCCTTGGTCTCGGTCGTTGCAGCAGGCTTGGCCGCTGGCTTCTTCGCCGGTTCAGCCTTTTTCGCTGCCGGTTTGGCCGCAGGCTTTTTCGCTTCGGTCTTCGCCGCCGGTTTCTTAGCCGCTGGCTTGGCCGCTGCTTTCTTCGCCGGTTCAGCTTTCACGGGTGCCGCAGGCTTCGGAGCTTCCACCGGAGCTGGCGCAGGGGTCGGTGCAGGTGCTGGAGCGACCGGCGCTGGAGTCGGCTCTGGGGCCTTCACAGGCTCAGGCTTCTTCTCGTCATCCGAACCGCCGAACAGATTAGTGAAGAAGTTGCCCTTCTTCGCCGCCACGGCACCCGCCGCGCCTGCCGCTGCTGCAGCCGGCACCACTTTCGCCGGTTCAAACGATTTGCCCGCCGCCAGGTCTTCAACCTGACTAGCCGCACGCTGACCGGTGCGCAGTGCACCTTCCAGGGTGCCCGGGTACAAGGTGTCGGTGTGTTCGCCAGCGAACGTCACGCGTTGCAGCGGACGTTCCCACAGTCGCCAGAACTTGCTGATCTGGCCCGGGCCGTAAGCCAGGTAGGCGCCGCCCATCGACGGGTCGGTGCTGTAGCGACGGATTTCATAACCGGTGAACGAGCCACGGGCCTGTGGATAAAACGCGTGCAGACGAATCAGCACCTGATCGACCATCTGCTTGTCGCCAAACGCCTGCATCACACGAGCGTTGTCGCCGGACAGGTTGATCACCACGTTGGCCCCGCCCTTCAGGGCTGGCTCGATCCAGAGCATGCCGAGGCCGGCGTTGCTGTAGATCTCGCCGGACATGCGCGCCTTGCTTTCCCACACCGGCGTCTTGAACTTCAACATGATCTGGTCGCGCCAGCCATAGTTGGTGCCCTTGATCGCCGCCAGATGCTGGGCATCCAGTGCCGGGGTCAGGGCAATCTTGTTCAGCGCGCGCAATGGCACGGCCAGTACAACGTAATCGGCCTGGTAACCGACGCTGCCGACCTTGACGGTCACGCCGTCCTTGTCCTGAGTGATCGCCGACACTGGCGAGTTGGTCTTGATGGTTTTGATCTGTTTGACGAACGCCTGCGCCAGCACCTGGCTGCCACCGACCAGACGCGAAGCGCGCAGGTCACGGTCGGAGATGCCGCGATACACACGGTTCTGCTGCGCGAAGTACAGCAGCGACAGACGCGAAGGCTCGTCGTAATGCGTGCGGATATCCTGGTTGATCAACTGACGCGCAGTGGCCGGCAGGTTCTGCTTGTCGAGCCAACTCGACACGGTGATCTGGTCCAGCGCGTGCAGGGTGCTGGTCGCCGCCGGGTTCTGTGGATCGTCGATCGAACGCGCCAGATCATCGAGGGTTTTCTGGTAGCGCTTCAAGGCATCGGCGGTGGCCGGCTGCTTGGTCGCCAGATCGGCAGCGGAGAAATACTCGCCGTCGATCAGGTAGCCCGGGGTCCGCACGAATTCCGGCGCAGGCGTGGTACCGAGTTTGAATGTCGAGACGTACTTGTTCAGCACCGGCTGGGTCTTGTCGTTGCCGATCCACTCGCTGGTGGCCATACCGGAGCGACCGCCCAGGCTCGGTTTGGCTTCCAGCAGGGTGACCTGCCAGCCCTTGTTTTGCAGCTCGTAAGCGGCGGTCAGGCCCGACAGGCCGCCGCCGATCACGATTGCGGTTTTATCCTTGGCCAGCGCCGTAACGCTGAACAGCCCCAACATCACCAGCGCACAGGCGCGCAGCCAACCGACAGACATTCAGCGAACTCCGGAAATACACATAGGAAAAAGCAGTTGTGCGGGTCAGACGACCCAAAGAACCGCGAAGAATACGTTAGCCATCAAAACGCCGCCAGCGACGTCTATCGGCTCATACAAAGTAGCTCAATCGACACAATGGGTTGTCCCCACGCGATGCATTGCATAGGCTTGCGCGATTGTTTGCCCGCGCCTGTCGCGAGCCGCCTCGAGGAGACTGTAAATGGGCCTTAATAATCAGTGGATGCAACGCGATCTCGCGGTGTTGTGGCATCCCTGCACCCAGATGAAAGACCACGAACAGCTGCCGCTGATCCCGATCAAGCGCGGTGAAGGCGTCTGGCTCGAAGACTTCGAGGGCAAGCGCTACCTCGACGCGGTCAGCTCTTGGTGGGTCAACGTATTCGGCCACGCCAACCCGCGCATCAACCAGCGCATCAAGGATCAGGTCGATCAGCTGGAACACGTGATTCTGGCCGGTTTCAGCCATCAACCGGTGATCGAGTTGTCCGAGCGTCTGGTGAAGATGACGCCGGAAGGCCTGAACCGGGTGTTCTACGCCGATAACGGTTCGTCCTGCATCGAAGTCGCGCTGAAAATGAGCTTTCATTACTGGCTCAATCGCGGTCAGCCGAACAAGAAACGCTTCGTCACCCTGACCAACAGCTACCACGGTGAAACCATGGCGGCGATGGCGGTCGGCGACGTGCCGCTGTTCACCGAAACCTACAAAGCCCTGCTGATGGACACCATCAAGGTGCCGAGCCCGGATTGCTACGGGCGTCCGCAAGGCATGAGTTGGGAAGAGCATTCACGCAACATGTTCGCCGCCATGGAACAAACCCTGGCCGAGAACCATGACAGCGTCGCGGCAGTGATCGTCGAACCGTTGATTCAGGGCGCTGGGGGCATGCGCATGTATCACCCGGTGTATCTGAAATTGCTGCGCGAAGCCTGCGATCGCTACGGCGTGCACTTGATTCATGACGAAATCGCCGTCGGCTTCGGCCGCACCGGGACGATGTTTGCCTGTGAACAGGCCGGCATCCGCCCGGACTTCCTCTGCCTGTCCAAGGCCCTGACCGGCGGCTACCTGCCGCTGGCCGCGTGCCTGACCACCGACGAGGTCTATAGCGCGTTCTACGACGACTACCCGACATTGCGCGCCTTCCTCCATTCGCACAGCTACACCGGCAACCCGCTGGCGTGCGCGGCGGCACTGGCGACGCTGGATATCTTCGAGCAGGACAACGTCATCGAAAACAACAAGGCCCTGGCCCAGCGCATGGCGTCGGCGACGGCGCATCTGGTCGATCACCCGAACGTCTCCGAAGTACGCCAGACCGGCATGGTCCTGGCGATCGAGATGGTCAAGGATAAAGCCACAAAAGAGGCCTACCCTTGGCAGGAACGTCGCGGTTTGAAGGTATTCCAGCATGCGCTGGAACGTGGCGCGTTGCTGCGTCCGCTGGGCAGCGTGGTGTATTTCCTGCCGCCGTACGTGATCACCCCGGAGCAGATCGACTTCCTCGCCGACGTCGCCAGCGAAGGCATCGACATTGCTACGCGTGACAGCGTCAGCGTCGCCGTGCCGAAAGACTTCCACCCCGGCTTCCGCGATCCGGGCTGATTCAAAATTTGTGGCGCCTGAACTGCCGCTTTCGCGAGCAGGCTCGCTCCCACAGGGGAATGCATTCCAAATGTGGGAGCGAGCCTGCTCGCGAATGAAGTCGACACCGATCCACCTGATTCACATCTTTCCAGAGACCCAAAATGAGACTGTCCCGCTTCTTTATCGACGCCCCCCTGAGCACCGGCGAACACGAATTGCCCGAGGCCCAGGCGCATTACATCAGCCGCGTACTGCGCATGGCCGAGGGCGATGCGGTGCAGCTGTTCGACGGTTCCGGCCATGAGTTTCGCGGTTCGCTGGTGGAAGTCGGCAAGAAACGCGTGACCGTGCAGATCGACGAGCAATTCGCGGGGCAGGTCGAGTCGCCGCTGCACATCCACCTCGGCCAGGGCCTGTCCCGGGGCGAGCGGATGGACTGGGCGATCCAGAAAGCCACCGAGCTGGGCGTGAATGAAATCACCCCGATCTTCAGCGACCGCTGCGAAGTCCGTCTCAAGGACGAACGCGCCGACAAACGCCTGCTGCACTGGCGTCAGGTGGCGATCAGCGCCTGTGAGCAGTGCGGTCGCTCGCGGGTGCCGGTGATTCATCCGCCGGTGTTGTTGGCGGACTGGATCAAACAGACCGAAGCCGAGTTGAAACTGGTGCTGCATCCGGTGGCCGAGCCGCTGGTGAGTCATGCCAAACCTTCGACGCTGGCGTTTCTGATCGGGCCTGAGGGTGGTTTGACCGACGCCGAAGTCGAGCAGGCCAAAGGCAACGGTTTCCACGCCGCCCGCCTCGGCCCGCGCGTACTGCGTACCGAGACCGCGCCGGTGGTTGCGCTGGCGGTGGCCCAGCAACTTTGGGGGGATTTCTAACCCCCCAAAAGATCGCAGCCTTCGGCAGCTCCTACAGTTGAAATGCATTCCAATGTAGGAGCTGCCGAAGGCTGCGATCTTTTGATTTTGCTTCACAGGACGTAGAACATAATCGCCACAAAGTGCAGCAAACTCCCGGCAATCACGAACAAATGCCAGATCCCGTGCGCATGCCGCAAGCGGTGATCGAGGGCAAAAAAGATAATCCCCACGGTGTACAAAACCCCGCCAGTGGCCAGCCAGGCGAAACCAGTGGTGCCCAGCGCCGCCAGTAATGGCTTGACCGCCACCAGCACGATCCAGCCCATCACTGCGTAAATCACGATCGACAGGATCCGCGCCTCCGAGCGTGGCTTGATCTCCTGCAAAATGCCGATCAGCGCCAGCCCCCAGACAATCCCGAACAACGTCCAGCCCCAAGGCCCGCGCAGGGTCACCAGACAGAACGGCGTGTAGCTACCGGCAATCAGCAGGTAGATCGAAAAGTGATCGACCTTCTTCATGATCGCTTTCTTGCGCCCGCGCACGCTGTGGTACACGGTCGAGGCGCTGTAGAGCACCAGCAAGGTAAACGCGTAGATCGCCACGCTGACAATTTTCCACGGACTGCCGTCCAGGCAGGCAATCACCAACATCCAGACGCCGCCGACAAAAGCCGCCACTGCCCCGACCAGATGGGTCCAGGCGTTCAATCGTTCTCCGTGATACATGTATTGCTCACCTCACATTCGTTACCGCAGCGCGCAAGGCTCGGGCCTTGAGCGTAAAAGCGCAATGTTTCTGTTCAACGCCAGGATCAAAAGATCGCAGCCTTCGGCAGCTCCTACAGGTGATCGCATTCCAAAGCAGGAGCTGCCGAAGGCTGCGATCTTTTGATCTTCAAGGCACAATCGACGCATTCTAAAAAGAGTCCGCGCCATGCTGATCGACGAAGAGTTGACCCTGAAAAAACTCGAGGTGTTCCTCGCCTTCATGCGCACCGGCAACCTCGCCCGCGCCGCTGCCGAGTTGCAGACCAGCAATGTCAGCGTGCACCGCGCCATTCACTCGCTGGAAAGCGCCCTGCGCTGCCCGCTGTTCAAACACGAAGGCCGCAACCTGACACCGCTGGAAAGTGCTTACGTCCTCGAAGAACGTGCACAGAAGTTGATCAACGACGTAGTCGAAAGCGTGCGCCTGACCCGCGAAGCCGCCGGGTTCTCGGCTGAACGTTTCAAACTCGGCTCGCTGTATTCGCTGACGGTGAAAACCGTGCCGCAACTGATCATGGGCCTGAAGATCCGCCGCAGCGAACTCAACATCGACCTGATCCTCGGCTCGAACATCGACCTGCTCTACAAGCTGAAAAACATGGAAGTCGACGCGATTCTGGTGTCGCTGGACGACAGCATCAACGACCCGGATTGCGAGCAGATTGCGCTGTTCTCCGACGACATCTTCCTCGCCACGCCAGCGGATTCAAAATTCGCGCAACGCAGTGAAGTGGATCTGGCCGAGGTGCGCGATGAAACCTTCATCACCCTGACTCAGGGTTTTGCCACGCATCAGGACGGCAACCGGGTATTCAAGCAGGCAGGGTTCGAGCCGAAGGTGGCGATGCAGGTCAACGATATCTTCACGCTGTTGAGCATGGTCAGTTCGGGGGTGGGCTATGCGTTGCTGCCGGGGCGGATTGCGGCGGTGTACGAGAACCGGGTGAAGCTGATTCCGTTGCAGGAGAAGTACCGGTTGCAGCAGCACATTGGGGTGGTGTTTTTGAAGGCCAAGGAGCGTGACCCGAATTTGCTGGCGTTGCTGGCGGAGTGTCGGATGTATGCCAATCGACAGGTTGGGGTTTAGATCAAGATCAAGATCAAAAGCTACCCCCTCACCCCAGCCCTCTCCCCCAAGGGGTAGAGGGGGAAAGGGAGCAGGTCGGGGACTTTTCAAGGCCTGAGTTCGACTCAGGACGTTCAGGTCGGTGGATAACGCGAAAACAACTCGGCCGGTTCCCTCTCCCTCCGGGAGAGGGCTGGGGTGAGGGCAGCTTCTACGGCGACTACCCCATCAACCCGCGCATCGCCAGAAACAACAACGAAGGCCCAAGCAAACACCCAAGCGCGGTGTAAAACGCCGCCGTCAGGCACCCGTAAGGCACCAGCTTCGGATCGGTCGCCGCCAACCCGCCGGCCACACCACTGGACGTGCCCATCAAGCCGCCGAAAATCACTGCGCTACGCGGATTGTTCAGGCCGATCATCGGCGCCACGAACGGCGTCATCACCATCACCAGAATCGCCTTGATCAACCCCGCCGCAATGGACAGCGCCATGACCTCGGAACTGGCGCCAATCGCCGCGCCGGTCACCGGGCCGACAATGTAAGTCACCGCGCCGGCACCAATAGTGGTCAGGCTCACAGCATCGGTATAACCGAACGCCATCGCCACGCCGACACCGGCCACAAACGAAGTCCCCACCCCCACAAACAGCGCCAGCACCCCGACAAACCCTGCCCGCTTCAACTCATCGACACTGACGCCGAAAGCCGTGGCGACAATCGCGAAGTCGCGCAACATCGCGCCACCCAACAGACCGATACCCGACAACAACGGAATATCCACCACGCCTTTCTGCCCACCGGTCAGTGCACCGCCGACATACGACAGCACCAGTCCCAGCAAAATGGCGATGGCCGAGCCGTGCAAACGGCCCTTGGTGAAGGTGTTGGACATCCAGTAGGAGACCCACATGGTCAGCCCGACAATCAGAAACCCGCTGATCAAACCGTAGCCGGTGATCACTTTCATCATCGATTCGTACATGGCGATTACCCCGCAGTCTTGGCTGGAGCGATCGGGGTCTGCTCCTTGTTGCCCATGCGCGTCAGCACGGGCACCAGGGCAAAAGCGATCACCACAGCGAGGGTGCCGGCAAGAATCGCCATCGGCCCGCCCTTCAACGCGCCATAGACGTTTTGCTGCGCGGCCATGGCGACCACGATCGGAATGTAGATAGCGCTCCAGAACTCGACGCCCTGCTCAGTCTTGCCCTTGAGCCAGCCGCTTTTGTTCAGATAACTGCCGAGGCCGATCAACAGCAGCATCGCAATGCCGACGCCGCCGACGTTGGCCGGCACGCCGATCAGCTTGCCGAGCAGTTCACCGACCCAGATACCCACCAGCGTACAAAAGGCGAGAAACGCCACACCGTAAATAATCATTGTTGTAGTCCTCAAAGTGCATCGTCGAATGTTGTTTTTGTTGTTCGAAGCTTGAGTCGGCGGTTTTAGAGTTGGCGGCCACCCTCCTCTCGCAACAGCGCCTGCAAGGTGTCGAGACGAGCACTGTCGAAGGCAGTGACGGTGCCCTGCTCGAACACCCGGCGCGCCAGCCCGGTCAGCACCGCACCGGGCGGCAGTTCGATTTGTAAACGCACGCCGCGCTCGTAGGCGCTTTGTACGGTGCCGCGCCAATCCACCACGCGGCACATGTTGAAAGCGAGGTCGTCGCGCAGCGCTTCTACTTTGGTCACAGGGCGCGCGCGACTGCCGCTCAGGTAAGCGATTTTCGGGGTTTTCAGTTCGACCTTGGCGAAGGCTTCGGCGAGGGTTTTCGCCGGTTTTTCCAGCAGCGGACAGTGCGACGGCACACTCACCGCCAGGCGTTTCGCCAGACCGGCGCCACGACTGCGCGCCAGTTCAGCCACCGCTTGCATGGCCTTGTCGCTACCGGCAATGACCACTTGGTTTTCCGCATTGATGTTGGCCAGATACACCGGCGAATCCTCGCTGTGCACTTGCGCCAGCAGCGTTTCGACTGTGGATAACTGCAGACCGATAATCGCGGTCATGCCGTAGCCTTGTGGATAAGCCTGCTGCATCAGTTCGCCGCGCAGGCTGACCAGATGCAACGCGTCGGTGAAGCTCAATGCACCCGCAACCACCGCTGCCGGGTAGGCGCCGATGGACAGGCCGGCGACGTAATCCGCCATGAGTCCGTCGTGCAATAACTGACGCGATGCTGAAACGCCGGCGATCAGCAGGCACAGCTGAACCGCCCTTGTCGTGCGCAACGCTTCGCTGGAATCGAGCAGCGAAACATCTTCGCCGAGCACATCGCTGGCCTCGGTCAACGTTTCCCGAGGCACGCGCTGCAGCATGCCCGCTTGCTGCGCGCCCTGGCCGGGGAACACCAGCAGACTGCTCACGCTGCCTGCTCCTGCGGGTTCCACGGGTCAGTCACCAGACCGGCCTGATACTCGTTTTTCAGCAGCACTCGCGCCGAACCACCGGCCCATTCACGCAACGCCACAGCACCGAACGGCGTCTGCAATTGCAGGTCGACCCGGCACACAGCTTGATCGAAAAGTTCAACCAGTTTGCGTGCCTGATTACGCGTGATCAGTTGCGGTGTACGCAGAATCAGATCGAGGTCACTGGCCGCGTGCATCGCGGTAAAACCACTGGCCAATTCAAACCCGACACTGCCGCTGACACCCCAGACCCAACCGCAGTCATCGAGCATCGGCCGCAATTGTTTGAGTGCCTGCATGACCGGCAGATCGCGCTCGCACTCAACATGACAAAGCGCTTCGGGACTGACCCGACAGGCAATCGAATCGATCGCCATAAACGCCGCCAGCCGCTGTTCGCGCAGCACGCCGCGCACGCCCACCGCGACAAAACCGTCAGTGCTCAAGGCCCGCCGCACCACCACCGGTTGCCCGGCGGCCAGCGACTCGACTGCCCACAACGGCGCATCCGCCGGCAACTGCGCCGGACTCATGCCCCAGAGCAAGTCGTGGGCCAGAGGCGTGTTCACCACTGTGCCCTCAGCAGTTCGCGAACCTTGCTGGAGGCCGCACGGTTTTTCGCGCCGAGGCGATTGCTCAAGTCAGTACCGGCAATATCGCCGATGGCTTGTTTGAGGCATTCGTTCACCCGTGTCAGATCCTCCGCCGTCGGCTGTTCAATCTGCTGCACCGACAGGGTTTCCCAGAGCAGTCCGAGGCTCGCATAACTGTCGATGTCATACGCCATCGGCGGCACGCTGGCGGCCAGCGCTTCCAGCTCTTCAACGCTGCGCAAGGTCACCCGCGCCGCCGACGCCTTGCCCATCGCATGCACCATCACGCCCGGATCGCGCAGCGCAATCAAACGATTGGCCTGATAGCCGTGGGCGAGAAACGCACCAGACATGGCTTTGCCCACTAGCAGCGCAATCACCGGGTGCCCGGCCAGACGCGCACGGGCATAACTGTCCGCCGCACCGGCCAACGCCTGATGAATGCCGAGCGCTTCTTCGCGCCGACCATAAGCCTGGCTCGGTACATCGACGATGGCGATGATCGGACGCTTCTGCGCTTTATCACGATCAGCACTGATCGCGTCATCCACAGCCTTGGCCAGCCCCCAGCCTTCAAGCAAGCCAACTTCGCCATTGCGAGCACGCGGAAAACGATTGTCCGGATCAGCGACCACAGCGATAAAACGCCCCAGCTCACCGTCGGCAACCTTCAACGATGGCGGCAGCCCTTCGATACTTTTAGCGCCCGCGCTCAAGGCGTCGAACCAGTGCAAACCGCGCAGCGAATAACTGCTCATGAGCGCTCTCCTTGATACAGATCGCGAACCACCGACGGTTCGATTTGCGGGTCAGTGTTCAGACTGTCGAGACGCTGCAGAAACCAGTCGGCGCGCTGGCTGCGCGGTTGTGCCGGCAAACCTTGCTGGAGCAATTCGCCGACCTGCTGACGAATCTTCGCCACGTCATCGGCGACATACCGATCGACAAGACCACTGGCGAAACGCTGCTCGCCGCCGGTCAGGCTCCAAATGAAAGGCCGGTCGCGGGAGTCGTATTCCTCGATCCCGGCTTCCTGCTCGATCACCTGCGGGCCATTCAAGCCGAGGCGTGCTTCCTGAGTCACCAATAGATAGCTGCAGAGCGCCGCCGCAATCGACATGCCGCCGAAACAACCGACGCTACCGGCGACCACGCCAACCACCGGTTGGTACTGCTGCAAATCGACAATCGCCGCATGAATATCGGCAATGGCCGCCAGCCCGAGGTTGGCTTCCTGCAAGCGCACGCCACCGGTTTCCAGCAGCAGCACCGCGCGGGTCGGAATGCCTTTGCGGTTGTCTTCGGCGGCCAGTTCCAGCGCGCCGGCAATCTTCGCCCCGCCGACTTCGCCGAGGCTGCCGCCCTGAAACGCGCCTTCAATCGCAGCGATCACCACCGGTAAACCGTCGAGTTTGCCCTTGGCGATCACTACGCCGTCATCGGCCTGCGGCACCACGCCCTGACGTTCGAGCCACGGCGACATCACCCGTTGAAACGGGTCGAGCAATTCGCGAAAACTGCCAGCATCGAGCAAGGCTTGCGCCCGTTGCCGCGCACCGAGTTCGACGAAGCTGTGTTTGTGCAAAAGCGCTGCGCTGTCAGTCATGGCCGATCTCCTCGAAACCTTGTTCCAGACGCAAGCGCACCACCCCTGGCGTCGCGCCGAAATCGTGGATATCGATGGCCATCGCCGGCGGCGTGGTGCCGTCGAACATCCGCGCAAACAGGTGCTGCCAGTGCAGCTGCGCGCCATTGACCGAGGTCTGCACATTGATCGTCAACTTGCCGGCCACACCCGGTTCGATCAGCACTTCCAGATCCCCCGAGCCGACACAACCGACCAGCGCACGCCCGCGTGGCGGCTGCCCGGCGGGGAATTCAAACGATAGGGTTTCCATCAAAACGCTCCCTGAAGGATGCCGTCGCGCTCGATACGGTCGAGCAGCAGCGTGGCGGCGAGCAAGTCGGCGGCGCCACCGGGCGAGGCATTCAATGCGATGAGTTGTTGATCGAGTTCGTGCAAGCGGCGACGACCACTGAGGCTCGCGCTGCCACCGGCGTCGAGCACCGCTTGCGCGCCGGACTGCATGGCGTGCAGGCCCTCTTCGCCGGCGCGGTAAAGCACGCAGGTGTCAGCCAGGTCAGTCATGATCGCGAGCAAGGCGTCGAGCCGGGCGTTCTGTTCGCCGTGGCCATTGGCGCGGCTGCGCCTGAGTTGTGGCAGGCCGCGTTGCAGTACCGAAGGGAAGCCGAGTTGCGCTTGTTCACGGGCACCACGGGCGCCGTAACGCAGGGCGACTTGCGCGCCGTGGCTCAAGGGTTTTGGTGCGTGGCGATCATCCAGCAAGGCCAGACGTGCGGCGCGCAGGGTCACGGCATTGGCGCTGGAGGATTGCGGTTCCAGTGCAGCGGCGGTCACCAACAGACCCAAGGCCCAGATCGCCCCTCGATGGGTGTTCACACCGTTGGTGGTCGCGAGCATCGATTGCTCACCTTCACGACCAATCCGGCCAATCGCTTCGCGTAACGTTGAATCGACTTCGCCGATTGCAACCGCCGCTTCAGCCATTTCCTTGAACGCCGGCCACAACGCCAACGCCGACGCGTGCATCAAGCCTAGGTGCAGATCGGTGTGCGCGCCATTGCCGCGACGGTCGACCAGCGCCGGTTTCGGCGACAGATCGGCTTCGTCGATCAACGCGTCCACCGCCAGATCGGCCAGGCGTTCGCTCAGGCTGAGCGGTTTCGCTTGCAGGTTAAATGCGTGCATTACCAGCTCCTGAACTTGGCGGGCGGGTTGTACAAGCCACCGGACCACTCGACCAGATCGGCCACGCTTTTCGCCGCCAGCAGTTCGCGGGTGGCGTCGGTGCGGCGGATGCCGAGGTCTTCGGGCAAGGCGATCAGGCCTTCGCGGCGCATGCGTTCGGTGTCTTTCGGGTTGTGGCGCAGGCCGATGGCGGTGACGCCCGCGACGGCGGCGATCATCGCCTGACGCTCTTCCAGCGAGCGCGCCTTGTACAGGTAGGCGATGCCTTCTTCGGTGAGCAGGTGGGTGACGTCGTCGCCGTAAATCATGATCGGCGCCAGCGGCATGCCGCTTTTCTTCGCCACCTCGACCGCGTCGAGGGTTTCGACGAAGGTCGGTTTGCCGCCCTCCTGAAACGTCTCAACCATTTGCACCACGAGTTTCTTGCCGCGTTCGAGCATCGGTTGCTGCGCATCGTCGTGGCGCATATCCAGCCACGCCGGGGTGCCGTGACGGCGACCGCGCGGGTCGTGGCCCATGTTCGGCGCACCGCCGAAACCGGCGAGGCGGCCACGGGTCACGGTCGAAGAATGGCCGTCGCCATCGACCTGCAACGTCGCGCCGATAAACAGATCCACCGCGTATTGCCCGGCCAGTTGGCAGAACATCCGGTTGGAACGCAGCGAGCCGTCGCGGCCGGTGAAGAACACGTCGGGGCGCGCGGCGATGTAATTTTCCATACCCAGTTCAGTGCCGAAGCAATGCACGCTTTCGACCCAACCGCTCTCGATCGCCGGGATCAGCGTCGGGTGCGGGTTGAGCGTCCAGTTGCGGCAGATCTTGCCTTTAAGGCCGAGGGATTCGCCGTAGGTCGGCAGGATCAATTCGATGGCGGCGGTGTTGAAACCGATGCCGTGGTTGAGCGACTGCACGTTGTGTTTTTCATAGATGCCGCGAATCGCCATCATCGCCATCAGCACGTGCACAGGCTTGATGTGACGTGGATCGCGGGTGAACAGCGGTTCGATGTAGAACGGCTTGTCGGCCACCACGACGAAATCGACCCACGACGCGGGGATGTCCACGCGAGGCAGCTCGCTGACGTCGTCGACCAACTGATTTACCTGAACGATGACGATGCCGTCGCTGAACGCGGCCGGTTCGATCAGTGCCGGGGTGTCTTCGGTGCTCGGGCCGGTGTAGATGTTGCCGGCGCGGTCGGCCATGAACCCGGCCGAAAGCACGACGTTGGGAATCAGGTCCACCACCAGTCGGGCGTAGAGTTCGATGTAGGTGTGGATCGCGCCGACTTCGAGCAAGCCGTCTTCAAGCAACTGGCTGATGCGCAGGCTCTGGGTGCCGGCGAAGGAGAAATCCAGCTTGCGGGCGATGCCGCGTTCGAACAGGTCGAGGTGCTCGGAGCGACCGACGCTGGGCATGATCATGTGCAGGTCGTGGAGCTTTTCCGGGTCAGCTTTGGCCAGCGAGCGCGAAAGGAAATCCGCCTGCTTCTGGTTGTTGCCCTCCAGCACCACACGGTCGCCGGGATGAATCAGCGCTTCGAGCGCGGCGACGATCTTGTCGGCGGGCAACACCACACCGTCGGCCAGCCCACGCACCTTGTCGAGGCGGCGCTGCTTCTCATCGCGCCGCCGCGTCCAGCGCGAGTCGGGGGAAATTGTTGTTGTCATGCTCACTCCACGGGTTCGCTGTCGTGGAGCTAAGGTAGGCGTGTGGGGTGGGGGCATCAATCAAGCGCGGTGGTGAATCATTACGCTCAGGGTAACGATCAAGAGCCGCCCTCACCCTAGCCCTCTCCCGGAGGGAGAGGGGACCGATTGGGGGATATTCGGGAATTGCGCCGACCTGGAAATGTTGTACTGAATCCGGAATTCACCAGGTTTACCAAATCCATAATCGACTGGTTTTTTCAGGTCGATGTATAGCGCAAGACACCTCGGCCGGCCCCCTCTCCCTCCGGGAGAGGGCTGGGGTGAGGGTCGGGCTTTTTCGCTACTCCGTCGGCACCAACCTATCCAACAAACGGTTAACAGCCATCTCCGCCACCATCACCACTTGCGCAATACCTTGCACAGTCTTGCGGTGCGTACCTTCCACCATTGCCGCATGGTTGTTGAGCATCACCGTAGCCGAGCCGAGGGTTTCACTGGCATCGGCCAGCAGGGATTCGGTGTCGGCATTGGGATTGGGATTGGCCATGTACAACGTGTTGGGGGTGTAGGGCGTGGCCATCAGGTCGGCGTTGGTCGGGCCGAGGTAATGGTCGAGGGCGCGTTCGGCTGCTTCGTGGAATTTCCTGGAATCGGGGGATTCGTAGGGGGATGCCGGGTCTGTGAGCGGGGGGTTAGGCGTTGGTTTAATCATCTTCAGGTTCCGAAATTAAGCTGGAACCGCTTCTCTGCTAAAAGAAGGGGTGGCAGCTGAACGCAGGTTAGCAGACCGGGGAACCTAAGGAAGCCGGCGCGCCGAAGCGCCCTGCGCACAGCCGCCATCGAATGCAGGCGCTGAGCCTAACGATGATGTATGTGCACCCTTAGATTAACCACGGGCTGCTAAACCCGATCACTGGAAATCAGTGACGGAATCAAGTTACGCAGCATGCCAAAGGCGCACAAGCCGGCGGATTCTGGTGCATGCGTAGGCAGCGGCGCAAGGATTTGTAGGCTAGAGAGCCGTAACACAGAGTGTCTTTAAACAACGGGGTTAAAGGGTGTTTATTGCACTGCAGAAATTGAGGATTTGCTTGTAAGAATTTGCTGGTGCTACTGGCCCCATCGCTGGCAAGCCAGCTCCCAGAGTGTCCGAGTTGTATTCGAATTCTGTGAACCACACAAAAACCTGTGGGAGCTGGCTTGCCAGCGATGAGGCCAGTCAGAGCGACACGAATTCTGGATCAGTGAACCAGCCCAGCATCCACCAACAACTTCTCCAGCCCCAACAAATCCGGCACCTTCGCCACCTGCTCCCCGACCTGCACCGCCGCCTGCTCCAGCGAGCACAACGGCACGTCGACATAACTCAACTGGCTATCAAGCTTGTACGAACGCGGAATCCCCTGCACCAGCAGCGCAATGAACTTCAGCTCCGGCAATCCACCGAGGGCATTGAGAATCACGATCCGCGCGCGCTCGCCAATGACGATTTTCTGCCCGCAGGCCGATTCAAAACTCAACAACGGAATCTGCCGTTCACGCCACGTAACCTTGCCCAGATACCACGGCGGCGTGTCCAGATCGAAGGTACTGGCCTGATAGTCAATCAACTCAGCGACAGCGACGTTAGGCAGGATCAAATTGCGATCCGCCAGCGGCAGCAGCAGGCCGGTGAGTTGGCTGGTGCGCTGATTGTGGCGGCGCTCATGCATGTTTCTTGCTCCAGTGGGCAATGCTTTCGAGCAGCACCGATTCCTGATACGGCTTGCCGAGGTAGTCGTTGACGCCGATGGCCATGGCGCGATCGCGGTGTTTCTGGCCAGTGCGTGAGGTGATCATGATGATCGGCAGGTGTTGCAGGCGTTCGTCGTTGCGTACCTGGGTGGCGACTTCGAAGCCGTCCATGCGCGGCATTTCGATGTCGAGCAGCATCAGGTCGGGCATGTGTTCTTCGAGCAGCAGCATGGCGTCGACACCGTCCTTGGCCGTGAGCACGTTCATGCCGTGGCGTTCGAGCAAACGGCTGGTGACCTTGCGCACGGTGACCGAGTCGTCGACCACCATCACCAGCAGCGGTTTCTGCGGTTCGCTGTCGAGTTCCGGCAGCGTCGATGGCTGTGCAACCCGCGCCTGCATCGCACGGATCGGCGCGAGCAAATCGAGAATCAGCACCACCCGGCCATCGCCGAGAATCGTCGCCCCGGACACGCCTTGCACCGCCGCGAATTGCGCGCCGAGGCTCTTGACCACGATCTCGCGGGTGCCGGCCATGGTGTCGACCAGCACCGCGATGCGCCGGTCGTTGTAGTGCACCAGCAGCACCGGCAACGGCAGGTTCTGCCCCAGCAGTTTCGGTCGTGGCGCAGTTTTCAGCAGCTCGCCGAGGAAGCAGAGTTCATAGGTCTGGCCGCCGTAGTGGTAGCGCGGCGGATCCTGACGGAAGTGTCCTTCCAGATCATTCGGTAACACGCGAACGATGCCTTCGATGGTATTCAGCGGGATCGCGTATTGATCCTCGCCGCACTGCACCATCAACGCGCGGTTGACCGACACGGTGAACGGCAGACGAATGCGGAAATGCACGCCCTGCCCCGGCACCGAGTCGATGCTCATGGTCCCACCCAACTGCCGTACTTCTTCGTGCACCACGTCCATGCCGACGCCGCGCCCGGAAATCTGGGTGATTTTCTCCGCAGTGGAAAACCCTGGCTGCAGGATGAACTGCAACACGTCGCGGTCACTGATCTCTGCGTCCGGCGCGAGCAAGCCGCGCTTGATCGCCTTGCGCCGCACCGCTTCCAGCGGCACCCCGGCGCCGTCGTCGCGGATATCGAAAACGATGTCGCCGCCTTCACGGGACAAGTCCAGGCTGATCGTACCCTGTGCCGGTTTGCCCGCCGCCAGCCGCACTTCGGCAGACTCCAGACCGTGATCGACGGCGTTGCGCAGCATGTGCTCCAGCGGCGCGGCCATGCGTTCGAGGACGTTGCGATCCATCTCGCCTTCAGCGTTGCCGACGACGAAGGCGACGTCTTTGTTCAGCTCTTCGGCGACCTGGCGGACGATGCGTTTGAGGCGCGGCAACATGCGCTCGAACGGCACCATGCGCGTGCGCATCAGGCCTTCCTGCAACTCGGTGTTGATCCGCCCCTGTTGCTGCAAGAGGTTCTCGGCGTCGTGGTTGCGCCGGTCGAGGGTTTCTTTCAGATCAAGCAAGTCC
Source organism: Pseudomonas sp. rhizo66 (assembly GCF_031931925.1). Lineage (NCBI taxonomy): Bacteria > Pseudomonadati > Pseudomonadota > Gammaproteobacteria > Pseudomonadales > Pseudomonadaceae > Pseudomonas > Pseudomonas sp. rhizo66. The sequence continues at coordinate 89,146 of NZ_JAUJWZ010000011.1, read as the reverse complement.
GAGGCCGATTCGAACAGCGCCCGCGACAGTTGCTGCAACTGCGAATGACGGTCCATTTCCAGCGGGTCGAACTCCTCGTAGCCGAGGCGTTCGGCGTCGACTTGCTGGCGGCTGAGAATCCGCCCCTGGGTTTCAGTGTCGAGCCGGCGCAGTTGATCGCGCATGCGTTCGATGGTGGTTTCCATCTCGTTCAGCGCGATCTGTGCGTCGTTGACTTGCTGTTCGATACGGCCACGGAAGATCGAGGTTTCGCCGGCCAGATTGACCAGCTCATCGAGCAGTTCGGCGGAGACCTTGACCATGTCCGCGCCAGCGTCGGCAGCCGGCGGCACCACTTCAGTCTTGACTGGCACCGGCAACACCGGCGGCGTGTCGGGCGTCACCGGGTGGCTGAAATTCTGGATCGCATTGATCAGCCGATCGGCCGGCGGACACGGTTGCCCGGCGCGCACGCCATCGAGCATCTGCGCCAGCCGATCATGACCGCGCTGCACCAGCGCGAACAGTTCCGCCGAGGGCTGCAACGCCCCGGTCGAGAGACTTTCGTAAAGGTATTCCAACTCATGGGCGAGGTCGCCGATCGGGCCGATCTCGACCATTCGCGCGCCGCCCTTGAGCGTGTGCAAATCCCGCAGCAGGGTTTCCACTTCCTGACGATTGCCAGGCTCGGCCTGCCAGCGCAGCAGCGCGGCACCGGAGTTTTCGATGATGTCGAAACCTTCTTCGAGGAAGATCTCCAGCAGTTCCGGATCGTGCCCGGCGCTGTCGGGATCGACCGCTGGCGGGGGCGTTTCGCTAGCGCTTTGGCCTTGGCGCACCTCACGCAGGGTTTCGATCAAATCCTCGGCTGGCGTCAGTGGCTGATGCTGTTGCAGTTGTTCCACCAGCAGCGCCAAACGCTCATGGCTCTTGAGCAGCAAGCGCCCCAACGCTTCACCGTAGCTGTAGCGACGATCGACCAGACCTTCGTAAAGGCTTTCCAGCTCCTGGGCCAGATCACCGATGGCCTCGACTTCGGCCATCCGCGCGCCGCCCTTGAGGGTGTGCAAGTCGCGCTGCAACGAGGACAGCGGCGCGGCGTTGTCCGGGTCATTGAGCCAACGCTGCAAGGCCTGGCCGGCGCTGTCGAGGATGTCCACGGCCTCCTCGATAAATATCTCGACGATCTCGTCATCCGCTTCAAACGGGGCGGCCGCCTGCTGCAATTCCGCCGTGGCGCTGCCCAGTTCACGGATGCTCAGGGTGCGGCTGCCATCGCTGCGAATCAGGCCCATGGACGACGGGTCGAGGCTTTGATCGAGCAGATCATGCAACGCCCGGATCCGTGCCGGTTGCGGGGTGACTTCCTGGCCTGCGGCCAGTTCGTCGAGCATGTTGATCAGTGCTTCGTGGGCGTTCTGCGCTTCGCGGAAAAACTGTTCGCTGACCGCCAGACTGCTTTCTTCCACCGCGCCATAGAGGTCAAGCAAGGCTTCACAGAGCACGTCCACCGGCAGCAGATCGGCCAGGTGCGCGCCTTCGCCAAGGGTGGTCAGTTCATCCAGCAAGGCGCTGAGTTCCTGACGCTCGCCGGGGTGTTGCTGCCAGCGCTGCAACAGGCTTTCGGCGTCGAGCAGGATGTCCATGCCCTGGGCGAGGAAGTTGTTGATCAGTTGCGGATCGCGCTTGATTCGCAGGCCGGTATTCGGTGCGTTGAGAACGCTTTCGAGACGTTCGGCGAGCAGCGCGTCGGTGCGTTTGATCAGCGACTGTGCACCGACAATCGGCGCCAGCGGATCGTGCTTGAGCTGACGCAAGCCGATACGGAACAGGCCTTCGGCTTCCAGCAGCAGTTCCACTTCGTCGAGGTCCAGCGGCAACTGATGCGCCTTGAATTCGCGGGCCAGTTGATCGAGCGACGCGGCCAGTTCGGCAATCGGCAACACGCCGGCCATCGAGGCGCTGCCCTTGAGCGTATGCAGGGCGCGTTGCAATTCATCGCTGGCCTGTAGCGGCACATGCTCGGCGGCCTGATCGAGAAAGCGATTGAGACTGGCTAGGTGGGTTTCGGCTTCTTTGCGGAAGATCTCCAGCAACAGCGGATCGAGCGCGGCGACATCGTCGACGTCTTCAGCCGCCAGCGGTTGGTCACCCTTGGCCAGAGCATGGGCGCGGGCAGCGAGTTGATCGACATCGCTGCGTTGACGCTGGCTGTTGGTGGCGAATTCGTTAATCAGTTCCGGCAGCAACAGCACCGTGTCGGTAAGCAGTTGCTGCACCACCGAGCCGGGTTCGACGCTCTGTTCCAGCACGCGGTTGAGCAGGTTTTCCACCGCCCAGGCCAGTTCGCCAAGGATCAACGCACGGACCATGCGCCCACTGCCCTTCAAGGTGTGGAAGGCGCGGCGCAGTTCAATCAGCGCTTCACGATCCTGCGGGTTGGCGCTCCAGCGCGGCAGGTATTCGTGGAGGACTTCGAGGACCTCATCGGTCTCTTCGAGGAACACTTCACGCAGTTCATCATCGACCGGTTCTTCATCGGCAGGCGGCGGCATCAGACTGCCGGGGGTGATCAGCGCCGGCGGGTTGAGCGCCGAAACCGGGCTGGCCAGAACATCGGCCAGCGACTGTACGGTTTCCGGGTCATCGAGCGCCTGCAGGTCCTGCATCACCAGCGCTTCGCTGGGGCTGAGCACGTCGTCGAGTACCGGCACATGCTGCGCGCCGGGCTGTTCATCGGGAAAGAAGCCGAGACTGGCGAGGCTCTTTTGCGCGACGTCCAGAAGTTGCTCGTTCGGCGCCTGCGGGTCGTCGCTCAAACGTTCGAGGTAATACTCGAGGCTGCTGATGACATCGGCCAGATGATCCAGTTGTTCCCAACCCGGTTCATGGGGATCGAGCAGCAAATGTTCGCGGATGAATCCATTGCAGGCCTCTACCAGACTCGCCGCGCGGCTCAATGGAATCATCGCCAGTGCCCCGCGCACCTGGGTCAGCAGCGCCGGCAACGGTTGCAGGTGCTGGCGATCCCAATCGGCGTCGATGTAGTCGACGATCATGTCCTTGGCCTGTTGCAGACAGATGCGCGCTTCCTTGATCACGATCTGATGGATCTGCGTCAGGTCGGTGGTCGGCAGGCGTGAGTCTTCCGGACTTTCCGGCTCGACGGTGCCGACCATGCCGGCCAGCGTCGCTTCGACGTACAGCAGCGCCCCGGCAACGTCCATCAGGATCGCGTCGTTCGGTTCGCGCTGGCCCTGAGCAAGGCTGAGCACCACCGCCAGTTGATCGATGATCACTTTGCGCGGCTGGCCAAAGCCGAGCACCGCGAGGGTGTCGGCAATCTGCCGCAACGGTGCGAGCAGGCTTTCCAGATCGGAAGTGTGCTGACGGTCGCTGCGCACGAATAGGTCGAGGCGTTCCTTGACCCGCACCAGTTCTTCACACAGCGCCGCCAGCACCGAGCGCATCGCATCGCGGTCGGGGCCGGCCAGGCGTGCGCGTTCTTCGTCGACCATCGCGCTGTCAGGCAACGCGTCGTCCAGGGAGTAGCGATCTTTCATGGTCAGCATCTGCCCGGTGGGATGTTCGGCTTTGGCAATATAGAACAACAGGCTTTTCAGCAGCTCAGCCGGAGGCGGCTGATTGAGGCCGGACATACCTTGCTCGAGCAAGCGCTTGAGCTCTTTGTCGGCATCCTTGAACAGGCTGCGCAACGCCGGGCTGTTGGCGATGACGCCTTGACGCATGCCTTCAACCAGCGCCGAAGCGACCTGCCACAGTGGGCTCAGTGGCGAATCACCGCTCAGCGCTTCGAGGCGGGTGAAGACTTTGGCCAGATATTCGAGGTGGGTCTGATCATCCTGTTCGCGCAGCAAACCGACCAAGGCCATTTGCAGCGTCTGCCGGAGTTTGCGCAGCACGTTCGGCAGTTCTGCTGGCTCGAGCAGCGCCAGTGCTTCGGCGCTCAAGGGCGGTAACTCAGGCAGTTGCGGGCTGAACAGACTGGTTTCCGAGAGCAGGCTTTCGCCACGGGCGCTGCGCAGATCGTTGATCAGTGGCAGCACCACCAACGGCAAATCGCGACGGGCGCCCTGCACACGATCGAGGTAGATCGGCAATTGCCCGAGGGCTTGCAGCAACAGGTGCAGGGCTTCGTCGCGATGGCTGACGCGCTCATGCTGCAAAGCTTCGACCAGATGTTCCATTTCTTCAGCGAGCAAGGCTGCGCCGTAGAACTCGACCATCTGCAAACTGCCATGGACCTGATGGATGTAATCCAGGCACTCGTCCAGCCCCGGAAAAGCCTGCGGATCATCGAGCACGGCTTCAATCGCCTGATGCGCCTGCTTCAGCGTTTCGGCAATTTCGCCTTTGACCCATTCGAGGGCCACATAGTCGTGCCGATCACCCATAACCACTCCAATCACGCTTTATCTGTCGCCGCCGGCAAGGTGAATCCGGACACCGAACGCCGTAGCTGACTGGCCATTTTCGCCAGGTTGCCGATGCTCTCGGCGGTGGCCGTGGACCCCGACGAGGTCTGCGAGGTGATCTGCTGGATCACGTTCATCGTCAACGAGATCTGCCCGGCCGAAGAGGTCTGCTGCTGCGCTGCGTTGGAGATGCTTTGAATCAGCGCCGCGAGGGTCTTCGATACGCCTTCGATTTCTTCCAGGGCCACACCGGCATCCTGCGCCAGTCGCGCGCCGCGCACCACTTCGGTGGTGGTTTGCTCCATCGAGATCACGGCTTCATTGGTGTCGGTCTGAATCGCCCGCACCAGCGTTTCGATCTGCCGGGTAGCAGCTGACGAACGTTCGGCCAGGCGCTGCACTTCGTCGGCGACCACGGCAAAACCGCGCCCGGCATCCCCGGCCATCGACGCCTGAATCGCCGCGTTGAGGGCGAGGATGTTGGTCTGGTCGGCAATGTCGTCGATGAGGCTGACAATGTCGCCGATTTCCTGCGACGACTCGCCCAGACGCTTGATGCGTTTGGCGGTGTCCTGAATCTGCTCGCGAATGTTGTCCATGCCGTGGATGGTGTTGTGCACCACCTCGTTGCCCTTGTTGGCGATTTCCACCGAACGCTCCGCCACCGCAGAGGATTCGGCGGCGTTGGCCGAGACCTGATCGATGGATTCGGCCATGTCGCTGATCGCCGTCGACGCTTCGGAAATCTGCTGGGCCTGATGCTCCGAAGCCTGGGCCAGATGCATGGCGGTGGCCTGGGTTTCCTGCACCGCTGCGGCGACCTGGCCGGCGGTGAGGTTGATCGTCGCGACGAGATCGCGCAACTGGTCGACGGAGTAGTTGATCGAGTCGGCGATGGTGCCGGTGAAGTCCTCGGTCACCGAGGCGGTCACGGTGAGGTCGCCATCGGCGAGGTCTTCGATTTCATCGAGCAAGCGCATGATCGCGTTCTGGTTGCGCTCGTTCTTCTCGGCGGTTTCACGCAACTGGCGGTTGGTTTCCCGGACCATCACCAGACCGATGAGGATGATCGAGGCCAGCGCCAGCAAACCGAGGACGTAACCACCGATGGTGTCGGTGTTGCGCCCGCCGGCAAGGTTTTCGAAGCGAGTGGCCAAGTGCGAGGCTTCGTCGAGCAGGGTTTGCGAAAGGCTGAAGATGTTGCTCGCCGACTCCCGCACCTTGAACAGCTCCGGCGAGGTTTCGAGAATTTCATCCACCGAGCCGGACACGAACTGGAACAGCTCGGAGATTTCGCTCAAACGGGCGCGGGCGTCGCGGTCTTCGACCTGGCTGATTTTCAGCGCCGGGTTGCCTTGCAGCATGCCGTTGAGCACTTGGCCGAAACGGGTGGCATCGCGGCCAAAGGCATCGGCTGCCTGTTGCGAGTTTTCATCGCCAGCAAGCACGGTGTTGACCGCGCCGAGGATGCGTTCGGCCAGCAGTGATTGGCGCTGGGCCATAGCCACCTGCGCCGCCGGGGCGCCGCGCTGCAGGAGGATTTCGACAACTTTTTCGTATTCGATCTGCAACTGCGGCACGGTTTCGGCCAGGGTCGCGGCGACCTGATGCAGCGACAGCACGGTCTGCTCGCTGGAGAGAATCGCGTCGGTGTTTTTCAGCAGGCGTTCCCAGTCGAGCTGCACGGCGCGCATTTCCGGGCGCACGGTGGCCGGTGCGGGTGGCAGGCCGGTGGCCGGGTCGCCTTTTTTCAGGTAACCCCAGCGCTGGGCGAAATCGTTGCGCGCATCGCTGAGCAACTTGAACGCAGCAGCCTTGCCGGCGGCGGCTTCGGTGGCGTTCTTGGCGATGCGTTGCGAGAGCACGCGCAGCTCACCGGCGTGGCCGATGTACTGTTTGTCGTAGTTCGCCTGGGTGTTGAGGTAAGCGAAGTTGGCGAACAGCAGCATGATGAACACGATCAGTGCGATAAACAGCACGATGATCTGCGAGCGACTGCGCGAGCCTTCCGCCGGCTTGCCTGTTTTTGCTTTTATCATCGGTCCTCGCCCTTAACCCACACCTTTGAGGCCTGCTGCAATCCCTGTGGGAGCGAGCTTGCTCGCGAAAGCGCTGGGTCAGCCAATATTTATCTCGCCTGACACGCCCTCTTCGCGAGCAAGCTCGCTCCCACAGGGGACGGTGTTGAATCTGTTATATCGCGACGCTCATGAACACCGGGGATTTGGCCAATGCAAACAGGCTGAACACCCGCCAGTTCTGCTCGCGCCGGAAATAGCCTTTGACGAACTCGGCCTTCGAGCCCTGGCGTTTGCTGATCGACAGCGGTTCAAAGCTGTTCTGCTCAAAGTGCTGCAGGCCGATAACCTCATCGACCATCAGCCCGGCAAATACATCACCATGCTCGACCACCAATACCCGCCGCTGTTTACGCAACGGCGACAGCTCATGGCCGAAGAAGCCACACAGATCCATGATCGGCAGCAGCCGCCCACGCAGGTTAGCCACGCCTTTGACCCACGGCTTGACCCCGGGCAATTGAGTGAAGCGCGGCTCGTGCAGCACTTCGCTGACTTCGCCCATCGGCGCCACATACCAATGCTCGCCAAGGCGAAAGCCGATGCCGCTCCAGCGATCCTGGCGCGCCGCCTGCGACGGCAAGTCCGCCGCCAGCAAGCGGCAGCGCTGGTCGATCTGCCAGAGCAGTTCGAACGCGGTCAGCGATTCGCTCATGGTTGCGCGATCAGCCTTTGAGCACGTTGTTCAGGGTTTTGATCAGGGTGTCTTCGTCGACCGGTTTGGTCAGGTAATCCTTGGCGCCCTGGCGAGTGCCCCAGACCTTGTCGGTTTCCTGATCCTTGGTGGTGATGATGATCACCGGGATGTGACTGGTGTCGGCATCCTTGGTCAGCTGGCGGGTGGCCTGAAAACCGTTGAGGCCGGGCATGACAATGTCCATCAGCACGGCGTCGGGTTTTTCCTGACGGGCCAGGGCCACGCCGTCGGCGCCGTTTTCGGCCTTCAGGACTTCATGGCCGTGCTTTTCGAGCATGCCGGTGAGTTTGTACATTTCAGTCGGCGAATCATCGACGATCAGGATACGTGCCATGGTTTTCCCCATTTTTCTTGTCGACGCCCGGCCCGCTGGCCGCGTGTCTCTGTACGTGTCTTACTGCGGCAAAACGGCGGCGAAGCCCGGAACATGGGCCTGAATCGCGTTGAGCAGTTCTTCCTTGCTGAAAGGCTTGGTCAAAAATTGATCAGAACCGACAATCCGCCCCTTGGCCTTGTCGAACAGCCCGTCGCGCGATGACAGCATGATCACCGGTGTGGCCTTGAACGCACTGTTGTTCTTGATTAAAGCGCAGGTCTGATAACCATCCAGACGCGGCATCATGATGTCGACAAAAATGATCCCGGGATGGTTATCGGCGATCTTGGCCAGGGCGTCGAAACCGTCGATCGCCGTGATCACTTCGCAACCGACATTCTTCAACAAGGTTTCGGCGGTGCGACGAATCGTTTTCGAGTCGTCGATCACCATGACCTTCAAGGCGCTGGACTGCTGTTCCATAAGAGGGTTCTACCGTCGCCTTTGCGAATCAATTTGTCCGTTTTGCGGTTATCAATGGCTCGAAACCCTTGATGCTCAAGGGCCAGCACGCTACGCCAGCCTTTTTAGCACAGTCTCCAGATGCAATCTATCGACGGGTTTTTCCTTGACCGAAAACCCGCCCGGCGCCACTCTGGCGGCACTTTTTCAATACCGATCCGGTAGCCAATTTTCGAGGAAAACCCAATGAGCGTTCGCGTCGGGATTGTCATGGACCCTATCGCCAGCATCTCCTATAAAAAGGATAGCTCGCTGGCCATGCTGCTGGCCGCGCAGAAGCGTGGCTGGGAACTGTTCTACATGGAACAGCGCGACCTGTATCAGGCTGAAGGTCAGGCCCGGGCGCGCATGAAGCCGCTGAAGGTCTTCGCCAACCCGGAAAAATGGTTCGAACTGGAGGCCGAACAGGACAACCTGCTGAGCGATCTGGACGTGATCCTGATGCGCAAGGATCCACCGTTCGACATGGAGTTCGTCTACTCCACCTACCTGCTCGAACAGGCCGAAACCGCTGGCGTGCTGGTGGTGAACAAACCGCAGAGCCTGCGCGACTGCAACGAAAAACTGTTCGCCACGCTGTTCCCGCAGTGCACGCCGCCGACCATCGTCAGCCGTCGCCCGGACGTGTTGCGTGAATTCGCCGACCACCACGGCGACGTGATCCTCAAACCACTGGACGGCATGGGCGGTTCGTCGATCTTCCGCCACACCGCCGGCCACCCGAACCTGTCGGTGATCCTCGAAACCCTGACCCTGCACGGCAAGCAGCAGATCATGATTCAGGGCTACCTGCCGGCCATTGTCGATGGCGACAAACGCATCCTGATGATCGACGGCGAGCCGGTGGATTACTGCCTGGCACGGATTCCGGCGCAGGGCGAAACCCGTGGCAACCTGGCTGCCGGTGGCCGTGGTGAAGCGCGCCCGCTGACCGACAAGGATCGCTGGATCGCCGCGCAGGTCGGCCCGACGTTGCGTGAGAAAGGCCTGCTGTTCGTTGGTCTCGATGTGATCGGTGAAAGCCTGACCGAAATCAACGTCACCAGCCCGACCTGCATCCGTGAAATCGACAATGCGTTTGGCACCGATATTGGCGGCTTGCTGATGGACGCCATCGCCAAGAAGCTGCAAGCCGCCGGCAAAAAGCCACAAGCTTGATGCACGTCACATGCAGTCTGTCGCTTGAAGCGTGAAGCCCAAGGCGTGAAACCAACATTGCGTTATCATGCGCAGCCTCTGAAAAACGCGATGTTGGTTTTCTTGTCATGACCCTCCCGTCCGATCTGCCCGCAGAACTCGCCCACCGTGGCGTGCGCCCGGCCGATCGCCTCGGTTTTACCCTGTTCCTTGCGGCGCTGATTCATTTGGCGCTGCTGCTCGGCGTCGGCTTCACGATGGTCGAGCCCAAGCAAATCAGCAAAACCCTGGAAATTACCCTCGCCACCTTCAAGAGCGAAAAGAAGCCGCAGAAGGCTGACTTTCTCGCCCAAGAGAACCAGGAAGGCAGCGGCACGCTGGACAAGAAGGCGATCCCGAAGACCACTGAAGTGGCGCCGTTCCAGGACAATCAGGTCAAAAAAGTCACCCCGCCACCGGCCGCCAAGCCGCAAGTGCAGGAAGCCGCGCCCAAGGCTGCAGTGACCACCGTCGCGCCGAAACCTAAAAAAGCGCCGACCAAGAAAGAAGAAGCCAAAACCGAAGTCAAACCGACAGTCGACGCGCCAGAATTCGACAGCTCGCAGCTGTCCAGCGACATCGCCAGCCTCGAAGCCGAATTGGCCAAGGAACAACAGCTGTACGCCAAACGCCCGCGTATTCACCGTTTGAGCGCGGCGTCGACCATGCGCGACAAGGGCGCCTGGTACAAAGACGACTGGCGCAAGAAGGTCGAGCGCATCGGCAACCTCAATTACCCCGAAGAAGCACGGCGCAAGCAGATCTACGGCAATTTGCGCCTGATGGTTTCGATCAACCGCGACGGTTCGCTGTATGAAGTGCTGGTGCTGGAATCCTCCGGCCAGCCGCTGCTGGACCAGGCGGCGCAGCGCATCGTCCGACTGGCGGCACCGTTTGCCCCGTTTACCGGGGACTTGTCGGATATCGATCGTCTGGAAATCATTCGCACCTGGAAATTTGCTCGCGGCGACAAGCTCTCCAGCAATTAAGGGCAAGATCAAAAGATCGCAGCCTTCGGCAGCTCCTACATTGGCCTGCATTCACATGTAGGAGCTGCCGAAGGCTGCGATCTTTTGGCGGCTTCAGCTTGTCAGTTTGCCCCCCGAACGCCACACTAGCGCACATGAAAAACGTCAGCCCCAGCTACCTCAAGCATCAATTCCTGATCGCCATGCCACACATGGCCGACCCGAACTTTGCCCACACCTTGACCTACATCGTCGAGCACACGGCCAATGGCGCGATGGGGATTGTGGTCAACCGGCCGCAAGAGCTGAATCTGGCCGACATCCTTGAGCAATTGCGCCCGGAGATCGACCCGCCAGCACTGTGCCAGCACGTACCGATCTTCATCGGCGGGCCGGTGCAGACTGATCGCGGTTTTGTCCTGCACCCGGCAGGCAAAACCTTCCAGGCCACCGCGCAACTGGACGGTGATCTGGCCCTGTCCACCTCGCAGGACGTGCTGTTCGCCATCGCTGACGGCGTCGGCCCGGCGAAAAGCCTGATTGCCCTCGGTTATGCCGGTTGGGAAGCCGGGCAGCTGGAAGCGGAACTCGCCGATAACGCCTGGCTGAACTGCCCGTACGACGCCGACATCCTCTTCAACACCAGCAGCGAACTGCGCCTCGAAGCGGCGGCCAGGCATCTGGGGATCAACCTCAGCCTGCTGACGAGCCAGGCAGGTCACGCCTGATGGCCCTGCGCCTGATTCTCGGCTTCGACTACGGCACCAAACAGATCGGCGTCGCGGTCGGCCAGGTGATTACCGGCCAGGCCCGTGAGCTGTGCACCTTGAAGGCACAGAACGGCGTGCCGGACTGGAACCAGGTCGAAGCCCTTATAAAAGAATGGAAACCCGACGCTGTCGTCGTCGGCCTGCCGTTGAACATGGACGGCACGCCGAGCGACATGTGCGTACGCGCGGAAAAATTCGCCCGCCGCCTCAATGGCCGCTTCAACCTGCCCTTCTATACCCATGACGAGCGCCTGACCACGTTCGAGGCCAAAGGCGAGCGCCTGGCCCGTGGCGGGCAGAAAGGCAGTTACCGCGACAACCCGGTGGACGCCATCGCCGCCGCTCTGCTGTTGCAGGGCTGGCTCGATGAAAACACTGCATTGTTTGAATCCTGACAAGCGCTTCGGCGCTTTTCTTTTGGTTATAACCCGAGCCACGTCCGGCAGGACGCCGCTCGGACTCAAGAAGGAGCAACCATGAGCCTGCCCAATCCCGCCGATCTGATCAGCCAGATGGCGACCCGCCTCAAGGCGCACCTTGCCCAACGTGAAATCAACGAGCCGCGTTACATCGGCATTCGCACCGGCGGCATCTGGGTCGCGCAGGCCTTGCTCAAGGAGCTGGGCAGCGACGCGCCACTGGGCACGCTGGATGTTTCCTTCTACCGCGACGACTTCAGCCAGAACGGCCTGCACCCGCAAGTGCGCCCGTCCGCCCTGCCCTTCGAGATCGAAGGCCAGCATCTGGTGTTGATCGACGACGTACTGATGAGCGGCCGCACCATCCGCGCCGCCATGAACGAATTGTTCGACTACGGCCGCCCGGCCAGCGTGACCCTGGTCTGCCTGCTGGACCTCGACGCCGGCGAGTTGCCGATCCGCCCGAACGTGGTCGGCGCGACCTTGTCGCTGGCCGCTCACGAGCGGGTCAAGCTGTCCGGCCCTGAGCCGCTGACGCTCGAACTGCAAGATGTCTCCCTTTAATCCGCCCTATTGAGAGTCCCCCTCGCGATGACGCCTCTAGATACCAAGCGCCCGCTGCAGCTCAATGATCAGGGCCAGCTGCGCCACTTCCTCTCGCTCGATGGCCTGCGCCGCGAGTTGCTGACGGAAATCCTCGACACTGCCGACTCGTTCCTCGAAGTCGGTGCCCGGGCGGTGAAGAAAGTCCCGTTGCTGCGCGGCAAGACCGTGTGCAACGTGTTCTTCGAAAACTCCACGCGCACCCGCACCACTTTCGAACTGGCAGCCCAGCGGCTGTCGGCGGACGTGATCACCCTGAACGTGTCGACCTCGTCGGCGAGCAAGGGTGAAACGCTGCTCGACACCCTGCGCAACCTCGAAGCCATGGCCGCCGACATGTTTGTCGTGCGCCACGGTGATTCCGGCGCCGCGCACTTCATCGCTGAGCATGTCTGCCCACAAGTGGCGATCATCAACGGCGGCGACGGCCGTCACGCCCACCCGACGCAGGGCATGCTCGACATGCTCACCATCCGTCGGCACAAGGGCGGTTTCGAAAACCTCTCGGTGGCGATCGTCGGCGACATCCTGCACTCACGGGTGGCGCGCTCGAACATGCTCGCGCTGAAAACCCTCGGCTGCCCGGACATCCGCGTGATTGCGCCGAAGACCCTGCTGCCGATCGGCATCGAGCAATACGGCGTGAAGGTGTACACCGACATGACCGAAGGCCTGAAAGACGTCGACGTGGTGATCATGCTGCGCCTGCAGCGTGAACGCATGACCGGCGGCCTGCTGCCGAGCGAAGGCGAGTTCTACCGACTGTTCGGCCTGACCACCGCGCGTCTGGCCGGGGCCAAACCGGATTGCATCGTCATGCACCCGGGGCCGATCAACCGCGGTGTGGAGATCGAGTCAGCGGTGGCCGACGGCCCGCACTCGGTGATCCTCAATCAGGTGACCTACGGCATCGCGATTCGTATGGCCGTGTTGTCCATGGCCATGAGCGGACAAACCGCGCAGCGTCAATTCGAGCAGGAGAACGCCCAGTGAAGCTCAGCATTCTCGGCGCACGCGTCATCGATCCAAGCAGCGGCCTGGATCAAATCACCGACATTCACGTTGAAGCCTGCAAGATCGTCGCCCTCGGCGCGGCCCCGGCGGGTTTCACGGCAGTGGAAACCATCGACGCCCAAGGCCTTGTCGCCGCTCCGGGCCTCGTCGACCTCAACGTCGCCCTGCGCGAGCCGGGCTATAGCCGCAAAGGCTCGATCGTCAGCGAGACCCGCGCAGCGGCCGCCGGCGGTGTGACCAGCCTGTGCTGCCCGCCGAAAACCAAACCGGTGCTCGACACCTCCGCCGTGGCCGAGCTGATCCTCGACCGTGCCCGCGAGGCCGGCAACACCAAGGTGTTCCCGATTGGCGCACTGAGCAAAGGTCTGGACGGCGAGCAACTGGCTGAATTGGTCGCCCTGCGCGATGCTGGTTGTGTGGCGTTCGGCAACGGCCTCGAAAGCTTCCGCAACACCCGCACCTTGTGCCGGGCGCTGGAATACGCGGCGACGTTCGACCTGACGGTGATTTTCAACTCGCAGGATCATGATCTCGCCGAGGGCGGTCTGGCCCACGAAGGCGCGGTTGCGAGCTTCCTCGGCCTGCCGGGGATTCCGGAAACCGCTGAGACCGTGGCCTTGGCCCGGGATCTGTTGCTGGTCGAGCAGACTGGCGTGCGTGCGCACTTCAGCCAGTTGACCAGCGCGCGCGGCGTGGCCCTGATCGCGCAGGCTCAGGCCCGTGGTTTGAAGGTAACGGCTGATGTCGCGCTGTATCAGCTGATTTTGACCGACGAAGCGCTGATCGACTTCAGCAGCCTGTATCACGTGCAACCGCCGCTGCGTACACGTGCGGATCGCGATGGTCTGCGTGAAGCGGTGAAGTCCGGCGTGGTTTCGGCGATTTCCAGCCATCACCAGCCGCACGAACGCGACGCCAAACTGGCACCGTTCGGCGCAACCGAGCCGGGCATCAGCAGTGTTGAACTGTTGCTGCCGCTGGCGATGACGCTGGTGGAGGATGGGTTGCTGGATCTGCCGACCTTGCTGGCGCGTTTGAGCGCTGGCCCGGCTGAAGCGCTGCGTCTGCCGGCCGGCAAACTGGCGGTAGGTGGTGCGGCGGATATCGTGTTGTTTGATCCGCAGACTTCGACCGTGGCCGGTGAAAACTGGTTGTCGAAGGGTGAGAACTGCCCGTTCATTGGGCACACTTTGCCGGGTGTGGTTCGCTATACGCTGGTGGATGGGCGGATCAGTCACCAGGCTTGATACCGGGTTGCCCCCAATCGCTGGCAAGCCAGCTCCCACAAGGTCTTGCGCTATCTTTGGGTTAGCGCAAAAACCTGTGGGAGCTGGCTTGCCAGCGATGGCTTACTGGAAGGCGCCTCTGCCTTCGGCGTTGCGTACGGACACCTGATCATTCAGCGTCCAGAAGTCATACAGCACCCCCAGAAAGAACAACCCGCCCGTCAGCAGATAGATCAGTCCGCTGATCCACTTGCCCTGATACATCCGGTGCACACCCAATGCTCCTAGGAACGTCAGCAGAATCCACGCCACGTTGTATTCGATCGGCCCGGCGGTAAAACGCAGATCCGCCTCGCGATCCATCGCCGGGATCAGGAACAGGTCGATCAGCCAGCCAATACCGAGCAAACCGAAGGTGAAGAACCAGATCGTCCCGGTCACCGGCTTGCCGTAATAGAAGCGGTGAGCACCCGTAAAACCGAAAATCCACAGCAGATAACCGATGATTTTGCTGTGCGTATCTTGCTGCTGAACGAATTGTTGATAGGGGTTCATGAAGACCTCGATTCACACGATAGATAAATATTCTTGAATTCTTTGTGACTTTTTTACAGGTAGCCGACGTACGGCAAATGTTACCGTTGCTACCGTCAAAGCCTTATAGCACCGGACTTCTGTCCGACAATTGCGTCCATTTGCCGCTTATTTGGTTCCGTTGGCCGCCAACTGAATCGACCAACGGACTCGGAATGAAAAAAACTCTGTTATAAAGTTGCGCGCTATCACTAAAGAGCCACGCCTAATGCGACCATTTTTCAAGACATGGCTAACCATTTGCCTATTAATGCCACTGGCCGCCCACGCCACCAATCGTGAGCAACGTCTTCCCAACGTTAACGGCTTCACCCCTAAATCCCATGCTTCGGCTCCTTCGAGCAAGAGCAGCAAAAGCAAAACCACCACGCTGAGCAGCAAGAGCCACAGCAAGCTGGTGCCACCAATGGCGAGCAAGGAAAGCAGCAATGTGCTGAGCCGTGCGGTGAACGTCCTCGGTACACCTTATCGTTGGGGCGGCAGCAGCCCAAGTAAAGGTTTTGATTGCAGCGGCTTGGTGAAATACGCGTTCAACGACGCCACCTTCGACCTGCCACGCACCTCGAACGCCATGGCCAGCGGCCACGGCGAGAAAGTCGAGCGCAAGGATCTGAAGCCGGGCGACCTGATTTTCTTCAACATCAAGAGCCGTCGGGTCAATCACGTTGCCATCTACCTGGGCAACGATCGCTTTATCCACGCACCGCGTCGTGGCAAAGCGGTGAGCATCGATACGTTGAACAAGCCTTACTGGGAAAAGCATTACGTCGTGGCCAAGCGAGTGTTGCCGAAAGAGCAAAGCCAGATGCGCGTGGTTCAGCGCTGAGTCTTCGAAGCAAGATCAAAAGATCGCAGCCTTCGGCAGCTCCTACATCGGGATCAGCGTTTCCCTGTAGGAGCTGCCGAAGGCTGCGATCTTTTGCTTCTGGTCTCAGAAATTATCAGGCGTACGCGCCTTCTCCCGCGCATGCTCGCGGCTGATCAAGCCTTTGGTCACCAGTTCCTTCAGGCACATGTCGAGTGTCTGCATGCCCAACGACCCACCTGTTTGAATCGCCGAATACATCTGCGCCACCTTGTCTTCACGGATCAGGTTACGGATCGCCGATGTCCCCAGCATGATCTCGTGTGCCGCCACCCGCCCGCCGCCGATCTTCTTGATCAACGTCTGCGAGACAACCGCTAGCAGCGACTCGGAAAGCATCGAGCGCACCATCGACTTCTCGTCTCCGGGAAATACATCAACCACGCGGTCAATGGTTTTCGCGGCAGACGTGGTGTGCAAGGTGCCGAATACCAGGTGTCCAGTCTCGGCTGCGGTCAGCGCCAGGCGAATGGTTTCCAGATCACGCATCTCGCCGACCAGAATCACATCCGGATCCTCACGTAGCGCTGAACGCAAAGCCGTGGCGAAACTGCGGGTGTCGCGATGGACTTCACGCTGATTGATCAGGCATTTGCGCGATTCGTGGACGAACTCGATCGGGTCCTCAATGGTAAGGATGTGGTGATGCCGGTGGGTGTTGAGGTAATCGATCATCGCCGCCAGCGTGGTCGACTTGCCCGAGCCTGTCGGCCCGGTCACCAGCACCAGCCCGCGCGGTGCATCGGTGATCTTGCGGAAGACATCGCCCATGGCCAAGTCTTCCATGCTCAGCACTTTCGACGGGATCGTACGGAATACGGCGCCGGCGCCACGATTCTGGTTGAAGGCGTTGACCCGAAAGCGCGCCACGCCCGGCACTTCGAAAGAAAAGTCGGTTTCCAGATGTTTCTCGAAGTCGACCCGCTGGGTGTCGTTCATGATGTCGTAGATCAGATCGTGCACTTGTTTGTGATCGAGTGCCGGCAGATTGATCCGCCGCACATCGCCATCGACACGGATCATGGGCGGCAGGCCGGCCGACAGGTGCAGGTCGGACGCGCCTTGTTTGGCGCTGAAGGCCAGCAGTTCAGTGATATCCATAGCGCTCCTCAATTCCAGTAGAATGCCGCGAACCTTCAGACCGCCGGCGCCTCTTGATGTCCACGATAGCAGACAACATTTCCCACGTTGGTTCGCGCATCCAGACCGCGACCCAAGCCGCACATCGTCCTGAAAACAGCGTCCAGTTGCTCGCCGTGAGCAAAACCAAACCCGCCGAAGCGCTGCGCGAGGCGTATGCCGCCGGCCTGCGCGACTTTGGCGAGAACTACCTGCAGGAAGCCTTGGGCAAACAGCTCGAACTGGCTGACCTGCCCTTGATCTGGCACTTCATCGGCCCCATTCAATCGAACAAGACTCGCGCCATCGCCGAGCATTTCGACTGGGTGCATTCCGTGGATCGCCTGAAAATCGCTCAACGCCTGTCCGAACAGCGCCCGGCCGAACTGCCGCCGCTGAATATCTGCATTCAGGTCAACGTCAGCGGTGAAGCGAGCAAATCCGGCTGCACCCCGACCGACCTGCCGGCATTGGCCGCTGCCATCAGCGCCCTGCCCCGATTGAAACTGCGCGGCTTGATGGCGATTCCCGAGCCAACCGACGACCGCGCCGAGCAAGACGCGGCCTTCGCCGCCGTGCAGAAATTGCAGGCGAGCCTCGATCTGCCGCTCGACACACTTTCCATGGGCATGAGCCACGACCTTGAGTCGGCCATCGCCCAAGGCGCCACCTGGGTGCGTATCGGTACGGCCCTGTTTGGCGCCCGCGACTATTCCCAGTCTTGAACGATTCCAGATAAGGACCACACATGAGCAACACACGTATTGCGTTTATCGGTGCGGGCAACATGGCGGCCAGTCTGATTGGCGGCCTGCGCGCCAAAGGGCTGGAAGCGGCGCACATCCGCGCCAGTGATCCGGGCGAAGAAACCCGCGCCAAGGTCAGTGCCGAACACGGCATCGAAACTTTCGCCGACAACGCCCAGGCCATCGACGGCGTCGATGTGATCGTGCTGGCGGTCAAGCCGCAGGCGATGAAAGCCGTGTGCGAGGCCATTCGCCCAAGCCTGAAACCCAATCAATTGGTGGTGTCGATTGCTGCCGGTATCACCTGCGCCAGCATGACCGCGTGGCTCGGCGAGCAGCCGATCGTGCGCTGCATGCCGAATACCCCGGCGCTGCTGCGTCAGGGCGTCAGCGGCTTGTACGCCACCAGCGAAGTGACCGCCGAGCAACGCCAGCAAGCCGAAGAGCTGCTGTCCGCCGTCGGCATCGCCTTGTGGCTGAAGGAAGAACAGCAACTGGACGCCGTCACCGCCGTGTCCGGTTCCGGCCCTGCCTACTTCTTCCTGCTGATCGAAGCCATGACCGCCGCCGGCGTCAAACTCGGCCTGCCGAAAGACGTCGCAGAACAACTGACCCTGCAAACGGCGCTGGGCGCAGCGCACATGGCGGTTTCCAGCGATGTCGACGCCGCCGAACTGCGCCGTCGCGTGACCTCGCCAAACGGCACCACGGAAGCTGCAATCAAATCATTCCAGGCCAATGGCTTTGAAGCCCTGGTCGAAACCGCACTCGGCGCCGCCGCGCACCGCTCGGCCGAAATGGCCGAACAACTGGGCAAATAAGGAGCCTTACATGATTGGATTGAACACCGCAGCGGTTTACGTGCTGCAAACCCTCGGCAGTCTGTACCTGCTGATCGTGCTGCTGCGCTTCGTGCTGCAACTGGTGCGGGCGAACTTCTACAACCCGCTGTGCCAGTTCATCGTCAAAGCGACCCAGCCACTGCTCAAACCACTGCGCCGGATCATTCCGAGCCTGTTCGGTCTGGACATGTCGTCGCTGGTGCTGGCGATTCTGGTGCAACTGGCACTGATGGCGCTGACCCTGCTGCTGACTTACGGCACCACCGGCAACCCGCTGCAACTGTTTATCTGGTCGATCATCGGCGTGACCGCGCTGTTCCTGAAGATCTTCTTCTTCGCCCTGATCATCAGCGTGATCCTGTCGTGGGTTGCGCCGGGCAGCCACAATCCGGGTGCTGAGCTGGTCAACCAGATCTGCGAGCCGGCGCTGGCGCCGTTCCGCAAGTTCCTGCCGAATCTTGGCGGTCTGGACCTGTCGCCGATTTTCGCCTTCCTCGCGCTGAAGCTGATCGACATGCTGGTGATCAACAATCTGGCGGCAATGACGATGATGCCGGAAATCCTGCGCTTGCTGATGTGAGCTGGTTCCGTTGGGACGGTGACGACCTGATCCTCGAGTGTCACCTGCAACCGGCAGCCCGTAGCGATGATTTCGCCGGGCTGCACGGTGATCGGCTGAAAATTCGCCTGACTGCGCCGCCGGTTGAGGGCAAGGCCAATGCGTATCTGCTGGGTTTTCTGGCCAAGGCGTTCGGGGTGTCCAAGAGCCAGGTCAGTTTGCTCAGTGGTGAGCTGAACCGGCAAAAGCGGGTGAGGATTTGTTCGCCGAAGAAGTTGCCGGATTTGCCGGGGTTGGTTGGGCGCTTGTCTTGAGTTTGGCGGCGTCTGTGCCCCTCACCCCAGCCCTCTCCCCCTGGAGAGGGAGCCGATTTGGGTGGTTTTCAAGACCTGAGTTCAACTCGATAGATCAGGTCGGCGTAGCTCAAAAGAACACCTCGGTCAGTCCCCTCTACCTCTGGGAGAGGGTTAGGGTGAGGGCTGCTTGCCGCTAACCCCCCCGGTCTTTAGACTTACGCCTCATTTCAACGAGAGCAGGGTCGATGCCAACTGCCTTTCCCCCCGATTCTGTTGGTCTGGTGACGCCGCAAACCGCGCACTTCAGCGATCCGCTGGCCTTGGCCTGCGGCCGTTCGCTGGCCGCCTATGACCTGATCTACGAAACCTACGGCACGCTGAACGCGCAAGCGAGCAACGCCGTGCTGATTTGCCACGCCTTGTCCGGCCATCATCACGCAGCCGGCTACCACAGCGTCGACGACCGCAAACCCGGTTGGTGGGACAGCTGCATCGGCCCCGGCAAACCGATCGACACCAACAAGTTCTTCGTGGTCAGCCTGAACAACCTCGGCGGCTGCAACGGCTCCACCGGCCCGAGCAGCATCAACCCGGAGACCGGCAAACCGTTCGGTGCCGACTTCCCGGTACTCACCGTGGAAGACTGGGTGCACAGCCAGGCGCGTCTGGCCGACCTGCTCGGCATCCGCCAGTTCGCCGCAGTGATCGGTGGCAGCCTCGGCGGCATGCAGGCGCTGCAATGGACCATCACTTACCCGGATCGCGTGCGTCACTGTCTGGCCATCGCCTCGGCTCCGAAATTGTCGGCGCAGAACATCGCCTTCAACGAAGTCGCGCGCCAGGCGATCCTCACTGACCCGGAATTCCACGGCGGTTCGTTCCAGGAAGCGGGCGTGATTCCCAAACGCGGGCTGATGCTGGCGCGCATGGTCGGGCACATCACCTACCTGTCCGACGATTCGATGGGCGAGAAATTCGGCCGTGGCCTGAAGAGCGAGAAGCTCAACTACGACTTCCACAGCGTCGAGTTCCAGGTCGAAAGCTACCTGCGCTATCAGGGCGAAGAGTTCTCCGGTCGTTTCGACGCCAACACCTATCTGTTGATGACCAAGGCGCTGGATTACTTCGATCCGGCGGCGAACTTCGACGATAACCTGGCAAAAACCTTTGAAAACGCCACGGCCAAGTTCTGCGTGATGTCGTTCACCACCGACTGGCGCTTCTCCCCGGCCCGCTCGCGGGAATTGGTGGATGCGCTGATGGCTGCACGCAAAGACGTCAGCTACCTGGAAATCGACGCACCGCAGGGCCACGACGCCTTCCTGATTCCGATCCCTCGCTACTTGCAGGCGTTCGGCAATTACATGAACCGCATCACGTTGTGAGAAAGCCATGAGAGCTGATCTGGAAATCATCCAGGAATGGATCCCCGCTGGCAGCCGCGTCCTCGACCTCGGTTGTGGTGACGGCGAGCTGCTGACCTGGCTGCGCGACAACAAGAACGTCACCGGTTACGGCCTGGAAAACGACGCCGACAACATTGCCGAATGCGTGGCCAAAGGCATCAACGTCATCGAGCAGGATCTGGACAAGGGGCTGGGCAATTTCGCCAGCAACAGTTTCGATATCGTCGTCATGACCCAGGCCCTGCAAGCGGTGCACTACCCGGACAAGATCCTCGACGAAATGCTCCGCGTCGGCCGCCAGTGCATTATCACTTTCCCCAACTTCGGCCACTGGCGCTGCCGCTGGTACCTGGCGAGCAAGGGCCGCATGCCGGTTTCCGAGTTCCTGCCGTACACCTGGTACAACACGCCGAACATTCACTTCTGCACCTTCGAAGACTTTGAAGAACTTTGCCGCGAACGTGATGCGAAGGTCATTGATCGGCTTGCCGTGGATCAACAGCACCGTCACGGGTGGGCCAGTAAGCTATGGCCTAATCTGTTAGGTGAGATCGGTATCTACCGCGTCAGCAGCCCGCAGCTTGCAGACCACAAAGTCGCGGTCTGAATCCCGTCATTTCGAGGAGCACGATCATGGGTCGTTTAGCGTTGTTGTTATTGACTGCCTGCCTGAGCGCCAGCGCCCTGGCGGCCGACGTCATCAAGGGTGAACGCAAGGAAACCTTTGGCGACGTGACGGTGCACTACAACACTTTCAACTCGACGTTTCTGACGCCGGACATCGCCAAGGCTGCGGAACTGGTGCGCAGCAAGAATCAGGGTGTGATCAATGTCTCGGTGATCAAGGACGGCAAACCGCTGATCGCCAATGTCACCGGCACGGTCAAAGACCTGACCAGCAACAGCGTGCCGCTGAAATTCCGCCAGATCACCGAACAGGGCGCGATCTACTACATCGCCCAGTACCCGGTGGAGCAGCAGGAAACCCGCACTTTTGAAATCAAGGTGCAGAACGGCGACAAGATCAACACCATCAATTTCAACCAAGAACTCTTTCCCGGCGAATGATGAACATCAAGCAGCTCGTACTGGCCAGCCATAACGCCGGCAAACTCAAAGAACTTCAGGCCATGCTCGGCGACTCGGTGCAACTGCGCTCGATTGGCGAGTGGAGCAAGGTCGAGCCGGAAGAAACCGGCCTGTCGTTCGTTGAGAACGCGATTCTCAAGGCGCGCAACGCCGCACGTATTTCCGGGCTGCCGGCGCTGGCCGACGATTCCGGTCTGGCGGTGGATTTCCTTGGCGGAGCACCGGGCATCTATTCGGCGCGCTATGCCGACGGCCAGGGCGATGCAGCAAACAACGCCAAATTGCTCGATGCGCTGAAAGATGTGCCGGAAGCCGAGCGCGGCGCGCAGTTTGTTTGCGTGCTGGCGCTGGTGCGTCATGCTGACGATCCGTTGCCGATCCTCTGCGAAGGCTTGTGGCACGGACGCATTCTGACCGCTGCCAGCGGCGAACACGGTTTCGGCTACGACCCGCTGTTCTGGGTGCCGGAGCGTGACCTGTCCAGCGCCGAACTGAGCCCGGCCGACAAGAACCAGATCAGCCACCGCGCCCGTGCAATGGATCTGCTGCGCCAGCGTCTGGGCTTGAAATGACCGTTGATTCTTCTGCGTCGTCGCTGATTGTCGGCGGCGCCGCTTCTTCGCCTCGGGCGCCGCTGCCAATGCTGCCGCCCTTGGCGCTGTACATCCACATCCCGTGGTGTGTGCGCAAATGCCCGTATTGTGATTTCAACTCGCACACTGCCAGCCCGGTGTTGCCGGAGCAGGAATACGTTGATGCGCTGCTGGCCGATCTCGATCAGGATCTGCACGCCGTGTACGGTCGTGAAATCAGTTCTATCTTCTTTGGTGGCGGCACGCCGAGCCTGTTCAGCGCCGAAGCCCTCGGGCGGCTGCTGGAAGGCGTCGAACAGCGGATTCCGTTTGCCCACGACATCGAAATCACTCTGGAAGCCAACCCCGGGACCTTCGAGCAAGAGAAGTTCGTCGCGTACCGCAAGCTGGGGATCAATCGCCTGTCGATCGGCATCCAGAGCTTCCAGCAGGAAAAGCTCAAGGCGCTGGGGCGGATTCACAACGGTGACGAAGCGGTACGCGCGGCCGGTATGGCGCGGCAGGCCGGGTTCGATAACTTCAACCTCGACTTGATGCACGGTTTACCCGATCAGTCGTTGGACGATGCCCTCAGCGATCTGCGCCAGGCCATCGCGCTGAATCCAACGCACATTTCCTGGTATCAGCTGACGCTGGAGCCGAACACGGTGTTCTGGAACCAGCCGCCGGTGCTGCCGGAAGATGACACGCTGTGGGACATTCAAGAGGCCGGGCAAGCGCTGCTGGCGGAACACGGTTATGCGCAATACGAAGTGTCGGCTTATGCCCAGGCGGGTCGGCCAGCGCGGCACAACCTCAATTACTGGAGTTTCGGCGACTTCATCGGCATCGGCGCGGGTGCGCATGGCAAGCTCAGCCATCCGGACGGGCGCATCGTGCGTACCTGGAAAACCCGTTTGCCGAAGGACTATCTCAACCCGGCAAAAAGCTTTCAGGCCGGCGAGAAAGCGCTGACCAACGACGAGATGCCGTTCGAGTTTCTGATGAACGCTTTGCGCCTGACCGCAGGCGTCGAATCGCGCCTGTATCCGGAGCGTACCGGGCTGTCGCTGGAAAGCCTCGCCGAAGGCCGGGCGGCGGCAGAACAAAGCGGTCTGTTGCAGGTCGAACCGTCACGTCTGGCGGCCACCGAGCGCGGACAGCTGTTCCTCAACGACTTGCTGCAACAATTTCTGAACTGACTTCAGTCCCAAGGGAAAACGCATGGATTTGATACTCGACCTGCTCGCCACCGTCTCCCGCTGGAGCCGCAGCAACCTTTCGGAAATCGCCCTGGCGCTGGTCGGCTGCCTGCTGGTGCTGTTCGGCGCCGACTTCAAAGGCTGGGTCGAGCAACGCCTGGGCAGCATCGCCGGTGCCTTGCGCGTGCCGCTGATGGCGCTGCTTTGCGTGATCGGCAGCGGCGCAGCATTGATCTACGCCACGCCGTGGGTGATCAAGGGCTTGAGCCAGTTCAACAACTACAGCCTGGCGCCGGTGTTGTTGGTGGTCCTCGTGCTCATCGGCGTAGTCGCCGACCGCCGCTGATTCCGCAATCACCCCAAAACAACTGTGGGAGCGAGCCTGCTCGCGAAGGCGTCTTAACATCCAACAACATCGTTGATTGTCAGACCGCTTTCGCGAGCAGGCTCGCTCCCACTATTGGGCCTTGGTTCAATGATTCTTCGATAAGTGGCTCTGCGCCTGAAGGATCGCCTTGAGGCCAACGGAATCCTTGCAGCCCAGCGCTATCGCTTTATCGAAGTGTTCGATATTGCCGCTGTCGCGCATATCGCTGCCGTTCACACGAGTCAACGCGAGTATGTAGTAGGCCTCAGCCCGAAACTGGTCTTCGGACAATACCAAGCCAGCTGCGCGGGCTCGCATCGCGGCCAGCGGCCCGACCTTGCCGGCAGGCGCCCCGTTTTCTTCGAAACACAGCGAACGTTTGGCCTGCAACGGATAGTCGTCAGCATGCGTATCAGGCTTGAGCAGCAACTGCTCGAGAGACTGCAAGAATTTCAAATGATCAGGATTTTGCGCATCAAATCGTTCATACGCTTTGTCGCACAAATGGTAATAGCCCACCGCAGCCGCTAACAATCCATCATCCATGGCCTGCTGATAAAGACCACAGGTCTGTAAGCGCGTCTGCTCGGAAAACATCGGGTTGTCCTGCAGGCTGGCCAAAAAATAGGTGGCCAGCGTGTGCCCGCCGTCCGACGCATGCTTGAGGTTGTCCACAAGAGCCTCGAGATCACCTTCGGCAACGCGCAATTGTTCAGGGGTGTATTGCACGCTTTCCCCGGCGTCCTCACGCTTGATCCGGTCATTCGCGTCGCGCTCGATCTTTGCCGCCGTTCTCTGCGCACTCGCGAAGTATTCCTCGGGACTGACTACCCGTTCGCACGCTGCGCAACAAATGAGCCCCAGAACCAGCGTGCAGGCAAAAATGGCTTTCAAGATTTGTCTTCCTTTACAAATGGGGGCCTCGAGCTTTCGGCGGATCATAGCCAAACTTGAGCAAACTCCAGAAACAACTGTAGGAGCTGCGGCACGCTGCGATCTTTGATCTTCAAAATCAAAATCAAGATCAAAGATCGCAGCGTGCCGCAACTCCTACAGGGGTGTTGCGTGATGCTTAAGCGAGTTTTTCGAACTTCAGGTCCCACACGCCATGGCCAAGACGTTCGCCGCGGCGTTCGAACTTGGTGATCGGGCGTTCGGCCGGGCGCGGCACGCACTTGCCGTCTTCGGCGAGGTTGCGGTAGCCCGGGGCGACGTTCATCACTTCCAGCATGTATTCGGCGTACGGTTCCCAGTCGGTGGCCATGTGCAGAATGCCGCCGACCTTCAATTTGCTGCGCACCAGTTCAGCGAACGAGGCCTGAACGATACGACGCTTGTGGTGACGGCTCTTGTGCCACGGGTCCGGGAAGAACAGCATCAGGCGATCGAGGCTGTTGTCGGCGATGCAGCGGTTGAGCACCTCGATCGCGTCGCAATCGTAGACCCGCAGGTTGGTCAGGCCCTGAGTCAGCACACCATTGAGCAGCGCGCCAACACCCGGACGGTGAACCTCAACACCAATGAAATCCTGCTCCGGTGCCGCCGCGGCCATTTCCAGCAGCGAGTGGCCCATGCCGAAACCGATCTCCAGCGAGCGCGGTGCCGAACGGCCGAACACTTGATCGTAATCCACCGGCGCGTCCGCCAGCGGCAGCACGTACAGCGGCGCGCCCTGATCCAGACCGCGTTGCTGGCCTTCGGTCATGCGCCCGGCGCGCATCACGAAACTCTTGATGCGGCGGTGTTGGCGCTCGTCGCCTTCTTCCGTCTGGATAGGCGTGTCGTTCGATTCAGTCATCAATGGCTCTTACTTGATCAGACCATCCAGCGGCGAAGAGGCGCTGGCATAGAGTTTTTTCGGCATACGGCCAGCGAGGTAGGCCAGACGGCCTGCAACGATGGCGTGTTTCATGGCTTCAGCCA
Source organism: Pseudomonas sp. rhizo66 (assembly GCF_031931925.1). Taxonomy (NCBI): domain Bacteria; kingdom Pseudomonadati; phylum Pseudomonadota; class Gammaproteobacteria; order Pseudomonadales; family Pseudomonadaceae; genus Pseudomonas; species Pseudomonas sp. rhizo66. The sequence continues at coordinate 63,362 of NZ_JAUJWZ010000011.1, read as the reverse complement.
TCATCACCGGCTGCTGGGCGTGGGCGATGGCCGAGTTCATCAGCACTGCATCGCAACCCAGTTCCATGGCGATGGTCGCGTCGGACGCAGTGCCGACACCGGCATCGACCAATACGGGAATGTTGGCTTCTTCGAGGATGATCTGCAGGTTGTACGGGTTGCAGATGCCCAGACCGGAACCGATCAGACCGGCCAGCGGCATCACCGCGATGCAGCCGATTTCTGCCAGTTGCCGGGCGATGATCGGGTCATCGCTGGTGTACACCATCACGTCGAAGCCTTCCTTGACCAGCGTTTCCGCAGCCTTGAGGGTTTCGATCACGTTGGGGAACAGGGTCTTCTGGTCGGCCAGTACTTCCAGCTTCACCAGGTTGTGGCCATCGAGCAGCTCACGGGCCAGGCGGCAGGTGCGCACGGCTTCGATGGCGTCGTAGCAACCGGCGGTGTTCGGCAGGAAGGTGTAGCGCTCCGGCGACAGCACGTCGAGCAGGTTCGGCTCGCCTTCGATCTGGCCCAGGTTGGTGCGGCGCACAGCGAAAGTGACGATCTCGGCACCCGAGGTTTCGATGGCCTGGCGGGTTTCTTCCATGTCACGGTACTTGCCGGTACCGACCAGCAAACGCGACTGGTAAGTACGACCGGCCAGTACAAAAGGCTTGTCGCTACGAACGATGCTCATGGGGAATCCTCTTTAAAGGTGAGGGTCTTGCAGAATTCTGTGCCCTTGCGGACCGGGCGATCAGCCGCCGCCGATGGCGTGCACCACTTCAACGTTGTCGCCGTCATTGAGCGTGGTGCTGGCATGCTGGCTGCGCGGAACGATATCCAGATTGAGCTCAACTGCTACCCGGCGTCCGGTCAGTTCCAGACGGGTAATCAGGGCCGCAACGGTTTCACCGTCGGGCAGTTCAAGGGATTCGCCGTTCAACTGAATGCGCATGCGCTAGGCCGCCATCATTTTTAGGGGGTGGCATTCTAGCCCGATCATGACCTAAAGGTCAGCACCAAGCGTCAAGCGGTTGGTTGCAGGCGCCAGGCGGCGAGCCCCAGGCAAACCCATCCGGCCAGAAATGCCAAGCCACCGAACGGGGTGATGATGCCGAGCTTGCTGATGCCGGTCATGGTCAGCACATACAGACTGCCGGAGAACAGCAGGATGCCCACGGTGAACGACACGCCAGCCCAAGCGACCAGTCGCCCCTGAATCTGCGTAGCCAGCAGCGCCACACCGAACAGCGCCAGGGTGTGCACCAGTTGATAGGTAACGCCGGTGTGGAAAATCGCCAGATATTCAGGCGTCAGGCGGTTTTTCAGGCCATGGGCGGCGAATGCGCCCAACGCAACACCAGTGAAACCGAAAAAAGCAGCCAGCATCAAAAAGCCACGCAGCATTGGGAACTCCAGTCAGACGCGATCGGCAGGGTCTGTATAATGGCCCGCTCCACCGGTTCGGCCAAGCCATCTCTATGCTGCGTACTATTTTCCGTCGTCTCACGAAGGCCCTGCTCTGGTTCGCAGGCGGCAGCGTCTTGCTGGTGCTGGTGTTTCGCTTCGTGCCGCCGCCGGGCACGGCGTTGATGGTCGAACGCAAGATTGAATCGTGGGTCGATGGTGAGCCGATTGACCTGCAACGCAGGTGGAAGCCGTGGGACGAGATCTCCGATGACCTCAAGGTGGCGGTCATGGCCGGTGAGGATCAGAAGTTTCCCGAGCATTGGGGTTTTGACTTCAGTGCGATTCAGGCTGCCTTGGCGCACAACGAACTGGGTGGCTCGATTCGCGGCGCCAGCACCTTGAGCCAACAAGTATCGAAGAATCTGTTTCTTTGGGCCGGCCGCAGCTACCTGCGCAAAGGCCTGGAGGCATGGTTTACTGCGCTGATCGAGGTGCTCTGGCCAAAGCAACGGATTCTTGAGGTGTATTTGAACAGCGTCGAGTGGGACGACGGCGTGTTTGGTGCCGAAGCGGCGGCACGGCATCACTTTGGCGTAAGCGCCAAGTCGTTATCACGACAACAAGCGAGCTATCTGGCGGCCGTTCTGCCCAATCCGCGTGTCTGGAGTGCCAGCCATCCGACCGCTTATGTGTCGCGCAGGGCCGGGTGGATTCGGCAGCAGATGAGTCAGTTGGGTGGAGATAGCTATTTGCTGGGCCTCAACGATTCGCGCCGGGCACCTTGGTCGCAGTGATTAAAAGCAAAAGATCGCAGCTTTCGGTAGCTCCTGCAGGTGAAATGCAATCCAATGCAGGAGCTGCCGAAGGCTGCGATCTTTTGATCTTCTAAATGAAAACGCCCCGATCATCGCTGATCGGGGCGTTTTTTATTGCCGAGGCGCCGGTTACGCGGCGATCGACAACTTGAGCTTGTTCATCGCGCTCTTTTCGAGCTGACGGATCCGCTCGGCCGATACGTTGTACTTCTGCGCCAGGTCGTGCAGCGTGGCTTTCTCTTCTGCCAGCCAGCGCTGGTAGAGGATGTCGCGGCTACGTTCGTCCAGCACTTCCAGCGCTTCGTGCAGGTTGTGGTTGGAGTTGTCGCTCCAGTCGGCATCTTCCAGTTGACGGGCCGGGTCGTACCGGTGGTCTTCCAGATAGTTGGCCGGCGACTGGAAAGCGCTGTCGTCGTCGGCTTCAGCAGCCGGGTCGAAGGCCATGTCATGGCCGGTCAGGCGACTTTCCATCTCGCGCACTTCCCGCGGCTCGACGCCGAGGCTTTCCGCCACGCGGTGGACTTCCTCGTTGTTCAGCCACGCCAGACGTTTCTTCTGGCTGCGCAGGTTGAAGAACAGCTTGCGCTGGGCCTTGGTGGTCGCGACTTTCACAATGCGCCAGTTGCGCAGGATGAACTCGTGAATTTCCGCCTTGATCCAGTGCACGGCGAACGACACCAGACGCACACCCATTTCCGGGTTGAAGCGCTTCACGGCCTTCATCAGGCCGACGTTACCTTCCTGGATCAGGTCAGCCTGAGCCAGACCATAGCCGGAATAGCTACGGGCAATGTGTACGACAAAACGCAGGTGGGCGAGCACCATCTGCCGAGCCGCCCCCAAATCCTGCTCATAGTAGAGACTCTCGGCCAGTTCACGCTCCTGCTCCGGCGTCAGCAATGGAATGCTGTTGACGGTGTGCACGTAGGCTTCCAGGTTCGCACCCGGAACCAACGCATACGCAGGTTGCAAAGAATTGGTCATGCGAAAAAACCTCCCACTTACATACTCGTGCCTCTCGGCACTGCGAAAAATTGACCGGGAATTCAAGTGCAAGTTCCCAAAAAAACCGCGAGGTCAATCACGCGCAAAAAAGATTCTACTTCGGCGCCAGCTCCCTGAGATGGCGTGCGACTGCAATCCATGCACCGATATAACCCAACAGCACCGCGCCAAGCAAGAGCGACAGACCGTCGGCAACTGGCACTCCGGCCAGCGCGAAATCACTGCCGTACAAGCCGGCCAGTCCAACCACCGCATCGTTCAGCCAGTTCAGGCCGAACGCCAATACACCCCAGGACAAAAGTCCCGCACCGAAGCCATACAGCGCGCCCATATAAAGGAAGGGACGACGCACATAGCTGTCAGTGCCGCCGACGAGTTTAATCACTTCTATCTCGGTGCGGCGGTTTTCAATATGAAGACGAATGGTATTGCCTATCACCAAAAGTAATGCAGAAACCAAAAGCACCGTCAGACCGAAAACAAAACGGTCGCCAAGCTTGAGGATGGCGGCCAGACGCTCGACCCAGACTAGATCAAGTTGCGCCTGTTGTACCTTGGGCAGCTCGGAAAGTTTTTGTCTTAATGCTTCCAGAGTTGGCTTGTCGACTTCGTTCGGCGTGACCAGCACTACGCCCGGCAACGGGTTCTCCGGCAGCTCACGCAGGGCTTCGCCCAGTCCGGACTGTTGCTGAAACTCTTCCAGCGCCTGATCACGACCGACGTATTCAGCATCAGCTACGCCGGGCATGCCTTTGATCTGTTCACGCAACGACTCGCCCTGCTCCGGGCTGGCGTCGAGTTGCAGATACAACGAGATCTGCGCCGCGCGCTGCCACGAACCGCCAAGACGTTCGACGTTGTTGAGCAACAGCGAAAGCCCCATCGGCAGGCTCAGCGCCACGGCCATCACCATGCAGGTGAAGAAACTGCCGATTGGCTGCTTGCCGAGACGACGCAAACTGTCGAGCAGGCTGGCGCGATGGCTTTCGATCCACGCGCGGAACAGCGTGGCGAAGTCCGGGCCATCGTCTTCGTCGTGTTTTTTCTTCTTCGGTGGCTGCGGATCGGCGGCTTTCGGCGCCACGCGCTCGGAAACCTTGGGACTGCGTGTCGCACTCATACCCCGGCCTCCCCATCGCCGATCAGTCGGCCGCGTTGCAGGGTCAGCATGCGGTGACGCATGCGCGCGATCAGTGCCAGATCGTGACTGGCGATCAACACACTGGTGCCCAGACGGTTGATGTCTTCGAACACACCCATGATTTCCGCCGCCAGACGCGGGTCGAGGTTGCCGGTCGGTTCGTCGGCCAACAGCAAGGCCGGACGGTGAACAATGGCGCGGGCAATGCCGACACGCTGTTGCTGACCGGTGGACAGGTCGCCGGGGTACAGATCGGTTTTATCCGACAGCGCCACACGCTCCAGCGCCGAATCGACGCGCTTGGCGATTTCGGCCTTGGACAGCCCGAGAATCTGCAGCGGCAACGCGACGTTATTGAACACCGTACGATCAAACAGCAATTGGTGATTCTGGAACACCACGCCGATCTGTCGGCGCAGGAACGGGATCTGTGCGTTGCTGATGGTGCTCAGGTCTTGCCCGGCGAGCAGCAGTTTGCCGCTGGTCGGACGTTCCATCGCCAGCAACAGACGCAACAAAGTGGATTTACCGGCGCCGGAGTGGCCGGTGACAAACAAGAACTCGCCACGACGGACTCGAAAGCTCAGCTCATGCAAGCCGACGTGACCGTTCGGGTAGCGTTTACCGACCTGTTCGAAACGAATCATGAACGCTCCCGCTCGGCAAACAATGCCTGGACAAAGGGTTCGGCTTCAAAGGTACGCAAATCGTCGATGCCTTCACCGACGCCGATGTAGCGGATCGGCAGGCCAAACTGCTTGGCCAGGGCGAAAATCACCCCACCCTTGGCGGTGCCGTCGAGCTTGGTCAGCGCCAGGCCGGTCAGTTCGACGGTCTGGTTGAATTGCTTGGCCTGGTTGATGGCGTTCTGACCGGTACCGGCGTCGAGCACCAGCAATACTTCGTGCGGCGCGTCGGCGTCGAGCTTGCCGATCACCCGGCGAACCTTTTTCAGTTCTTCCATCAGGTTGTCTTTGGTGTGCAGACGACCGGCGGTGTCAGCGATCAATACGTCGATGCCACGGGCCTTGGCGGCCTGCACGGCGTCGAAGATCACCGAAGCCGAGTCAGCACCGGTGTGCTGAGCAATGACCGGAATCTTGTTGCGCTCGCCCCAGACCTGCAACTGCTCCACGGCGGCGGCGCGGAAGGTGTCACCGGCGGCCAGCATGACTTTCTTGCCTTCCAGTTGCAGCTTCTTCGCCAGTTTGCCGATGGTAGTGGTTTTGCCGGCGCCGTTGACGCCGACCACCAGAATCACGAACGGCTTGTGCTGCGAGGCGATTTTCAGCGGTTGTTCGACCGGCTTGAGCATCGCGGCCAGTTCGGCCTGCAGGGACTTGTACAGCGCGTCAGCGTCGGCCAGTTCCTTGCGCGCGACCTTCTGGGTCAGGCGCTGGATGATCTGCGTAGTGGCTTCGACGCCGACGTCGGCGGTGAGCAGACGGGTTTCGAGGTCATCGAGCAGATCGTCGTCGATGGTTTTGCGGCCGAGGAACAGACTGGCCATGCCTTCGCCGATGCTGGCGCTGGTTTTCGACAGACCTTGCTTGAGGCGGGCGAAGAAACCGGCTTTGGTTTCTTCGGTGCGCGGGGCTTCGACTGGGGCCTCAGCAACCACTTCAACCGGCACGACTGGAGCAACCGCAACAGGTGCAGGCTCGGGCTGTTGAACAACAGGGGCAACCGGGGCAGCAAACGCCGGAATAACAGGCTCAGCGACAACCGGCGCAGGCTCGACAACCGGCTCAACCACCGGCGCCGGAGCAACCTCAGGAACGTACGCAGCAGGCGCAGGAATCTCTGGCGTAATGTGCGGTGCAGCCTCTTCAACCAACGCCACCGGCTCTTCCGCCACGGGCAAGGTCAGCCAGGGCTCGGCCGCCGGAGTCAGTGGCAGTTCAGCCGCCACAGGCGCTTCAGGCTCAGGTTCTGGCTCGACCGGTTGCAACACCGGCTCGGCAATCGGCAGCACAATCGGCGCCGGTTCTTCTTCTATTACCGGAACCGGCGCCGGGGCAGGTTCAGGAATCGCGGGCGGCTGTTCGACGACGGGTTCCTGCGGTTTCTTACGCAGCCATCCGAACAGGCTTTTCTTCTCGCCAGCCGCAGCTGGGGTCTTCTTGTCGTCGTTGGAACCAAACATGGAGGACGGCTATCTCACGGTAGCGACGCGCCATAAGGGCGCCTCGGCAAATAAATATTCGATGCAGAACAGACTGTGTTTCACCCAGCTTGTTCACGCGCAACATTTTGTCGAGGCGCTACAGGCACCTCAAAGATCGTTTTAACGAAGGTCTAAACCGGTGAAAATCGGCGAAAACGCGGAGTTTAGTAGGTAAAACACTGCTTTGCGCCGCAAACCCATTCAGCCTGATCAAGTCCCAGAACCTGATAGGCGTGGTCGCCGGTAAAACGGATCAGTATCCTAGCACCCTCTCGCCCGCCGACGCTAAGACCAAGCGGGCAGCCCAACAGGTTAAAAAACGAATGAATGCTCTAGCCCGCCGCGCTGCAGGCCTGCTGCTCAGCACAGTCTGCCTGCCCCTTTCGGCCTTGGCGGCCGACCCGCAACCGACCCACGAATTCACCCTCGACAACGGTCTCAAGGTCGTTGTGCGCGAAGACCATCGCGCCCCTGTGGTGGTCTCGCAGGTCTGGTACAAGGTCGGTTCCAGCTACGAAACCCCGGGCCAGACCGGCCTGTCCCACGCGCTTGAGCACATGATGTTCAAGGGCAGCGAGAAAGTCGGCCCCGGCGAAGCGTCGCTGATCCTGCGCGATCTCGGTGCTGAAGAGAACGCCTTCACCAGCGACGACTTCACCGCTTACTACCAGGTGCTGGCCCGCGACCGTCTGGGCGTGGCCTTTGAGCTGGAAGCCGACCGCATGGCCAATCTGCGCCTGCCGGCCGACGAGTTCGCCAAGGAAATCGAAGTCATCAAGGAAGAGCGCCGCCTGCGCACCGATGACAAGCCGATGTCCAAGGCCTACGAGCGCTACAAAGCCATGGCCTACCCGGCCAGCGGCTACCACACGCCAACCATTGGCTGGATGGCCGACCTCGACCGCATGAAGGTCGAGGAGCTGCGTCACTGGTACCAATCCTGGTACGTGCCGAACAACGCCACACTCGTCGTGGTCGGCGACGTCACCCCGGACGAAGTGAAAACCCTCGCCCAACGCTATTTCGGCCCGATCGCCAAGCGCGACGTGCCACCGGCGAAAAAACCACTGGAGCTGGCCGAACCCGGCGAGCGCCAGATCACCCTGCACGTGCAGACGCAATTGCCCAGCCTGATGCTCGGTTTCAACGTGCCAAGCATTGCCACGGCCGAAGACAAACGCTCGGTCAACGCCTTGCGCCTGATCTCGGCCCTGCTCGACGGTGGCTACAGCGGTCGCATCCCGACACAACTGGAACGCGGCGAAGAGCTGGTCTCCGGCGGTTCGTCGAGCTACGACGCGTATACCCGTGGCGACAGCCTGTTCACCCTGTCGGCAACCCCCAACACCCAGAAGAAAAAGACCATCGCGCAAGCCGAGGCCGGTCTGTGGAAACTGCTGGAGCAGTTGAAAACCACCGCGCCGTCTGCCGAAGAACTGGAGCGCGTGCGTGCACAAGTGATTGCCGGCCTGGTCTTCGAACGTGATTCGATCACCAGTCAGGCCACCGCCATCGGTCAACTCGAGACCGTCGGTCTGTCGTGGAAACTGATGGACACCGAACTGGCCGATCTGGAAAGCGTGACCCCGCAAGACATCCAGAACGCCGCCAAGCTGTATTTCACCCGCGAACGTCTCAGCGTCGCCCACGTCCTGCCACTGGAGACGACTCATGAGTGAGCGCAAATCCCCACGTCTGCTGCTCGGCCTGATCGCCGTGGCGGTGATCGGCTCTGCCGCGTTCTACCTGATGCCCGGCGCTGACAGCACTGCCAGCGAAGCACTCGACAACGCCAAGTCCAGCCAAAAGCTGCAATCGCTGGCCGAGCTCGACGGCAAGGCCCCGGCCAGCCGCAAGCTCGATGTACAGACCTGGAACACCGCCGAAGGCGCCAAGGTGCTGTTCGTCGAAGCCCATGAACTGCCGATGTTCGACATGCGCCTGATCTTCGCCGCCGGCAGCAGCCAGGACGGCAATGCGTCGGGCCTGGCGGTGCTGACCAACGCAATGCTCAACGAAGGTGTCGCCGGCAAAGACGTCGGTGCCATCGCGCAGGGTTTCGAAGGTCTGGGCGCGGATTTCGGCAACGGTGCCTTCAAGGACATGGCGCTGGCTTCGTTGCGCAGTCTGAGTGCCGCCGACAAACGTGAACCGGCGCTGAAGCTGTTCGCGGAGGTGGTTGGCAAACCGACCTTCCCGGCCGACTCGTTCGCACGCATCAAGAACCAGATGCTCGCCGGTTTCGAATACCAGAAACAGAACCCCGGCAAACTCGCCAGCCTTGAGCTGATGAAGCGCCTGTACGGCGATCACCCGTACGCGCATTCGAGTGACGGTAACCCACAGAGCGTGCCGAAGATCACCCTCGCGCAGTTGCGTGAATTCCACGCCAAGGCCTACGCCGCCGGCAACGTGGTGATCGCGCTGGTCGGTGACCTGTCGCGTACGGAAGCCGAGTCGATTGCCAATCAGGTTTCCGCCGCACTGCCCAAAGGCCCGGCGCTGGCGAAGATCGCTCAGCCGCAGGAGCCGAAAGCGAGCATCAACCATATCGAGTTCCCGTCGAAGCAGACCAACCTGATGCTCGCGCAGTTGGGCATCGATCGTGACGATCCGGATTACGCCGCGCTGTCGATGGGCAACCAGATCCTCGGTGGTGGCGGTTTCGGCACGCGCCTGATGAGCGAAGTGCGCGAGAAGCGCGGCCTGACCTACGGCGTGTACTCGGCGTTCAGCCCGATGCAGGCGCGCGGCCCGTTCATGATCAACCTGCAGACCCGCGCGGAAATGAGCGAAGGCACGCTGAAACTGGTGCAGGACGTGCTCGCCGATTACCTGAAAACCGGGCCGACGCAGAAAGAACTCGATGACGCCAAGCGCGAACTGGCCGGCAGCTTCCCGCTGTCCACCGCGAGCAATGCCGATATCGTCGGCCAACTCGGCGCCATGGGCTTCTATAATCTGCCGTTGAGCTACCTGGATGACTTCATGCGTCAGTCGCAGAGCCTGAACGTCGAGCAAGTCCGCGACGCCCTCAACAAACACCTGAGCACGGACAAAATGGTCATCGTCACCGCTGGCCCGACCGTGCCGCAAAAGCCGTTACCGGCCCCATCTGATAAACCTGCCGAGCAACCGCTCGGGGTTCCGGAGCATTAATGGCAACTCGTTCCCCTAAAAAACCTGCGCACAACGTCCACAACGGTGTGAACCAGTTGCGCATCATTGGCGGCCAATGGCGCAGCCGCAAGCTGAGCTTCCCTGATGCGCCGGGCCTGCGCCCGACGCCGGACCGTGTGCGTGAAACCCTGTTCAACTGGCTGGCGCCGTACGTTGAAGGGGCCAAGGTGCTCGACCCGTTCGCCGGCAGTGGCGCGCTGTTTCTCGAAGCGCTGTCCCGCGGCGCGGCCATGGGTCAGGCGCTGGATGCCAGCAACATTGCCGTCTCCAGCCTGAAAGAACACCTCGGCACCCTGCGCTGCACCAACGGTCAGGTGCAGACCGCCGACGCCCTGCGTTATCTGGAAACCCAGACCGCAACACCGTTCGACCTGGTGTTCCTCGATCCGCCGTTCAACCAGAACCTGCTGCCTGCCGTCTGCACCTTGCTCGAAGAGCGTCAGTGGCTGGCGCCGGACTCGTGGATCTACACTGAAAGCGAAACCGCGCCATCGACGCTGGGCCTGCCGGGCAACTGGCGCCTGCATCGCGAACAGAAATCCGGCCGGGTTTATTACGCGCTGTGGCAACGTACGGCAGAGATCGCCGGTTAACCGACCGGCCTGAATATGCGGCGCCCCTTCCAACAAGGTCGCCGCTCTGCATCGAGAACCATCGTGTCCGCTTCTTCAGAACGCTTCCTCCCCGCCTTCGGCCTCGGCAATCCGCACCTGCAAACCTTGTGGGGGCCGCTGTGGCGCAAAACCGTGCATATCGAACGTGAACGTGAACGCCTGTGGCTTGAGGATGGCGACTTTCTCGATCTCGACTGGCACGGCCCGCACACCGCCGATGCGCCATTGGTGCTGGTACTGCATGGGTTAACCGGTTCCTCCAATTCACCCTACGTGGCGGGCATCCAGAAGGCGTTGGCCGATCAAGGCTGGGCCAGCGTTGCGCTGAACTGGCGCGGCTGCTCGGGCGAGCCGAATCTGCTGCCGCGCAGTTATCACTCCGGCGCCAGCGAAGACCTCGCCGAAACCATCAGACACCTGCGTGCCAAACGACCGCTGGCACCTTTGTATGCCGTCGGCTACTCCTTGGGCGGTAACGTGCTGCTCAAGCATCTCGGGGAAAGCGGTGGCGCCAGCGGTGTGCTCGGCGCGGTGGCGGTGTCGGTGCCGTTTCGCCTGGACCAATGCGCCGACCGCATCGGCCAGGGCTTTTCCAAGGTCTATCAGGCGCACTTCATGCGCGAGATGGTCGCCTACATCAAGAACAAGCAACGCCAGTTTCAGCATGACGGTCGCGAAGACGGACTCGCCGCGCTGGCAGCCCTTGGCTCGCTGGAAAACATGCGTACCTTCTGGGATTTCGATGGTCGGGTGACCGCGCCGTTGCACGGTTTCAATGATGCCGAGGATTACTATCGTCGCGCGTCGAGCCGCTATTTCCTCGGAGAGATCCGTACGCCGACCCTGATCATTCAGGCGGCGGACGATCCGTTCGTGTTCCCGCACAGCTTGCCGCAGTCCAGTGAGCTGTCGGCGTCGACCGTGTTCGAACTGCAGGCACGCGGCGGGCATGTCGGCTTTGTCGACGGTTCGATTCGTCAGCCTGGTTATTACCTGGAACGTCGCATCCCGCAGTGGCTGGCGCGCGTGCCCGCATGAGCGATCAGGGCGAGTCGATCCGCTTCTGGCAAACAGCGCCGCTGGCCGGGGTCGAGTTGCTCTCGGCACGCTACATCGAGCATCGTTTCGCCCCGCATGTGCACGACGGCTTCGTGATCGGCATGATCATGGCCGGCGCCCAGCGTTATCGCTATCGCGGCGCCGAACATCTGGCCGGCAGCGGCACGCTGGTATTGATCAATCCCGACGAATTGCACACCGGGCACAAGGGCACCGAGGATGGCTGGCTGTACCGGGCGTTCTATCCCGATACCGCGCAAATCGTTTCGCTGCTGGATGAGCTGGAACTGTCCACCACCAACCTGCCGGCATTCGGCGCCACGCTGTATCGCGACCCGGATCTGGTCAACGGCTTTGCCCATTTGCACCGTTTGCTCGAAAGCCCGGCCACCGCGCTGCAACAGCAAACGCTGTGGCGCGAGATGATGTTGCGGCTGTTGCAACGCCATGCGGCTGTGCCGGCCCCCGGACGAGCCGGCAAGGAACACCGCGCGGTGCTGTTGGGCAAAGAACTGCTGCACGCGCAACTGGCGGCGCCGCCATCGCTGGAAGAACTGGCGGCGGCGGTCAATCTGTCGCCGTTCCATTTCGCCCGAGTGTTTCGCCGCGCCACCGGCATGCCGCCGCACACCTGGCTGATGCAGCAGCGCATCGCCCAGGCTCGTGCACTTCTGCAGCACGGCTGCTTGCCGGTTGAAGTCGCCACGCAACTGGGCTTTGCCGATCAGAGCCATTTGAGCCGGCAGTTCAAACAGGCTTATGGCGTCGGGCCCGCCGCGTACCGTAGCGCCCGGATGGAAAGCTAAAAGATCGCAGCCTTCGGCAGCTCCTACAGGGAAATGCATTCCAATGTAGGAGCTGCCGAAGGCCGCGATCTTTTGATCTTATTCGCCGGTGGCGATACCGCGCGAAGGCTGGTTGATCCACTCGCTCCACGATCCGGCATACAACGACGCCAACGGATAACCCGCCAGACACAATGCAAACAGGTTATGACACGCCGTCACGCCAGACCCGCAATAGGCAACCAGATCCGCTGGCGAACGCTCGCCGAGCTTGGCGGCAAAACGCTGTTTGAGCTGATCGGCGGGCAGAAAGCGCCCATCGCTGCCGAGGTTGTCGGTGAACGCTGCGCACTGCGCACCGGGAATATGCCCGGCCACCGGATCAATCGGTTCGACCTCACCTTTGAAACGCGGCAAGGCCCGGGCATCGATCAACGTCAGCGCCGGTTGACCGAGCCGCTGTTGCAGTTGCTCGGCGCTCAGCAGCAGGCTCATGTCCGGCTGACCACTGAAATTACCGCGACTGATCGTCGGCGCATCCAGGCTCAGCGGCAATCCGGCCGCATGCCACGCCTTGAGTCCGCCATCGAGAATGAACACGCCGTCACGCTTGCCCAGCCATGCCAGCAACCACCACGCCCGCGCGGCGTAGGCACCGGGGCCGTCGTCATACAGAACCACATCGCTGTCGTTGTTGATGCCCCACGCCTGCAGCCGCTCGATCAACGCCGCTGGCTCGGGCAACGGATGACGACCGGTCACGCCTTTGACCACGGCGCCGCTGAGGTCACGCTCAAGATCGGCGAAACTCGCCACGGCAATGTGCCCTTCGGCATAGCTGCGCTGACCGTAGTCCGGGTCTTCGAGGGCAAAACGACAATCGAGAATCACCAGCCCCGGCTGCGCCTTGCGGGCATCCAGTGCTTCGGGGCTGATCAGTTGCGCAATCGGCATAACGGGCTCCTGGGGGATTTCAACAGAACGGTTTATTTCACGTCTTCGAGGGCTTGGGCCAGCGGCACGTAGAATTCTTCGAATAACGCATTGACCTCGTCACGCGCCTGCTCGGTGACAAACCCGGCTTCCAGCACCAGCACCTGATACACGCCACGTTTAATGGCTTGTTCACTGAGGTGGTTGGAGTTCTCGCGGGTGGTGCACAGGAAGCGCACCCAGGACGTCAGAATGATCCACGCATTGAGGGTCAGGGACTCGATCTGCACGCGATCCATATCCAGGATCCCGGCGGCAACAAAACCTTCGTAGATCGCCGCGCCCTGAATCACGCATCGCTGGGAAAAGCGCCGATAGCGGGCGGCGAGTTCCGGATCGCTGTCGAGCAGATGCTCGAGATCACGGTGCAGAAAGCGGTAGCGCCACATCGCCGAGAGCAATTCCTTGAGATAGAAACGCTTGTCCTCGACCGTCGCCGCGCGCCCCTGCGGCGGGCGCAGAAAGCTGTCCACGAGGCTTTCGTACTCACTGAACAACACGGCGATAATCGCCTGCTTGTTGGGGAAGTGGTAGTACAGGTTGCCCGGAGAAATCTCCATGTGGGCGGCGATGTGATTGGTGCTGATGCTGCGCTCGCCCTGCTGATTGAACAGTTCAAGACTGTTCAGCACGATACGCTCGCTGGTTTTTATTCGTGGGGCCATGGCTTGAGCTTTAATTCAGAGTGCGTTGGGGGGCATCTTACGACCTAACCGGAAATGGATAAAACGATGTTGAGCAGGGAAGTCATTTGACTTTCTAGAGCATAGACTCTAAAAAGTTCGTCACTACAATAAATCCGGAGCAGACCATGACTGCCGACGTTGCTTACCTGCAAACGCTGCAACAACCGCTGGCCGAACTGGACCGGTTGTTCCAGGCGCAACGGGCTGCGTATGCCGCCAATCCGATGCCGCCCGCCGCTCAGCGCCAGCAGTGGCTCAAGGCACTGAGTGATTTGCTCAGCAACGAGCGCCAGGCCTTGATCGAGGCAATCAGCTCCGATTTCAGCCATCGCAGCGCCGACGAAACCCTGCTCGCCGAACTGATGCCGAGCCTGCACGGCATTCATTACGCCAGCCGCCATCTCAAGGGCTGGATGAAAGCCTCGCGGCGCAAGGTCGGCATGGCGTTCCAGCCAGCCTCGGCGAAGGTGGTGTATCAGCCACTGGGCGTGGTTGGCGTCATCGTGCCGTGGAACTACCCGTTATACCTGGCCGTCGGCCCGCTGGTCGGCGCCTTGGCGGCGGGCAACCGGGTGATGCTCAAGCTCAGCGAATCAACCCCTGCCACCGGACTGTTGCTCAAGGAATTACTGGCGCGGATCTTCCCCGAAGACCTCGTCTGCGTGGTGCTCGGTGAAGCCGACATCGGCGTGGCATTCTCGCGCTTGCGCTTCGATCACTTGCTGTTTACCGGCGCCACCAGCATCGGCAAACACGTGATGCGCGCCGCCGCCGAAAACCTGACCCCGGTCACCCTGGAACTGGGCGGCAAGTCGCCGGCCATCGTCTCCCGCGATGTGCCGCTCAAGGATGCTGCCGAGCGCATCGCCTTCGGCAAAACCCTCAACGCCGGTCAGACCTGCGTTGCCCCGGATTACGTGCTGGTGCCGGAGGATCGGGTCGGCGCTTTCGTCGAAGCCTATCGCCAGGCGGTGCAGGGTTTTTACCCGACACTCACCGACAATCCCGACTACACGGCGATCATCAACGAACGCCAACTGGCACGGCTCAACGGCTATGTCAGTGATGCCACCAGCAAGGGCGCGCTGTTGATTCCGCTGTTCGAGCAGGGTCAGGGCCGACGCATGCCGCACAGTGTGCTGCTGAATGTCAGCGATGAGATGACGGTGATGCAGGACGAAATCTTCGGCCCGCTGCTGCCGATCGTGCCGTATCAGGATCTGGAGCAGGCATTTGCTTACATCAATCAGCGGCCACGTCCTCTGGCTCTTTACTACTTTGGCTACGACAAACGCGAACAGAACCGGGTGCTGCACGAAACCCATTCCGGCGGCGTGTGCCTCAACGACACATTGCTGCACGTGGCTCAGGACGATATGCCGTTCGGCGGCATTGGTGCTTCCGGCATGGGCCACTACCACGGTCACGAAGGCTTCCTGACCTTCAGCAAAGCCAAAGGCGTGCTCATTAAACAGCGCTTCAACGCGGCCAGGCTGATTTATCCGCCCTACGGCAAATCGATTCAGAAACTGATCCAGAAGCTGTTCATTCGCTAAACACTTGTCACCGCCGGGTAATAACAACAATGCACCCAAGCCTGACCGAAACACCCGCCCTGTCCCGCCGTGGCCTGCTGAAATTCAGCCTCGGCGCCACGGCGTTTCTCGCCACTGCCGGGCTCGGCGCCAGCCTCAGCGGCTGCTCATCGAGCGTCGCGGCCAACGGTTTTGTCTCGTTGCGCGACGGCGACCTGCTGTTTCTGCGCGCGCTGATTCCGGTGATGCTCGACGGCGCCGTGGTGACCGAAAAGATGTCGGCCGCCGTCGAGGGCACGCTCAAATCGCTGGACTACAGCCTCGATCACCTGTCGCCGGAAATGCTCAAACTCACTCGGCAACTGTTCGATGTGCTGGGCATGGCCGTCACGCGCGGGCCACTCACCGGGATCTGGGGCAGTTGGGAAAACGCCAGTGCCGAGGCCATGCGACATTTCCTTGAGCGCTGGGAAAACAGTTCGCTGAACCTGCTGCGCATGGGGCATAGCTCGTTGCAGCAGATGGTGATGATGGCCTGGTACTCCCGCGCGGAGTCGTGGGCGCATTGCGCTTATCCGGGCCCGCCCACGGTCTGAAACCGTGTTGCCCCCGGCTCGCACATTTGAAATGCATTCCCCTGTAGGAGTGAGCCTGCTCGCGATGAGGCCCGCCATAACAACAAAAACAAGAGATCCTGATCAATGCCCGTACCCGACCCGTTCCGCGAAGGCCTCGCCCGAGGCTGGAAAACCTACAACGGCGCCCAGCTGAGCGACGATCTCAGCCTTGAAGCCGACGTGGCCATCATCGGCAGCGGCGCCGGTGGCGGCACCACGGCGGAAATCCTCAGCGCCGCCGGCTACAAAGTGCTGCTGATCGAAGAAGGCCCGCTGAAAACCAGCACCGATTTCAAAATGCTCGAAGACCAGGCCTACAGTAGCCTCTATCAGGAAGGCATCGGCCGCATGAGCAAGGACGGCGCGATCACCATCCTTCAGGGCCGCGCGGTCGGCGGCACGACGCTGATCAACTGGACCTCGAGCTTTCGCACCCCGGAGCCGACCCTCGAGCACTGGGCCAAGGAACACAACGTCAAAGGCCACAGCCCTGCCGAGATGGCGCCGTGGTTCGAGAAAATGGAGCAACGCCTCGGCGTCGCCCCGTGGAGGGTCCCGCCCAACGCCAACAACGACGTGATCCGCAAAGGCTGCGAGCAACTCGGCTACAGCTGGCACGTGATTCCGCGCAATGTGCGCGGTTGCTGGAACCTCGGCTATTGCGGCATGGGCTGCCCGACCAACGCCAAGCAATCGATGATGGTCACGACCATTCCGGCGACGCTGGAAAAGGGCGGCGAGCTGCTGTATCTGGCCCGCGCGGAGAAGCTGCTGATCAGCGGCGACAAGGTCACTGGCCTGCAATGCGTGGCCATGGATGAACGTTGCGTCGCGCCGACCGGCCGCAAAATCACCGTCAAGGCGCGGCATTACGTGCTGGCTGGCGGCGGCATCAACAGCCCGGCACTGCTGCTGCGTTCAGACGCTCCAGACCCGCATAAAGCCCTGGGTAAACGCACTTTCCTGCACCCGGTGAACATGTCCGCCGCGCGCTTCGACGAGGTCATCAACCCGTTTTACGGGGCGCCGCAGTCGATCTACTCCGACCATTTCCAGTGGAAGGACGGCACCACCGGGCCGATGGCCTTCAAACTCGAAGTGCCGCCGCTGCATCCGGCACTGGCGGCCACCCTGCTCGGCGGCTTTGGCGCAGAAAGCGCGCAACATATGGCGGATCTGCCGCACACCCACGCCATGCTGGCCTTGCTGCGTGACGGTTTTCACCCGGACAGCACGGGCGGTGCAGTCGAGCTGCGTGGCGATGGTTCGCCGGTGCTCGACTATCAGGTATCACCCTACGCTTGGGAAGGCCTGCGTCGGGCCTTTCACGTCATGGCCGACATCCAGTTCGCCGGCGGTGCCAAATCGGTGATGCCAATGCACGCCGACGCCCGTTACGTGAAAACCTTGGCCGAGGCCCGCACGCTGATCGATGGTTTGAGCCTTGAGCTGTACCGCACGCGCCTCGGCAGCGCCCACGTCATGGGCGGATGCGCAATGGGCGAAGAGCCGAAAAGCGCAGTCACCGACAGTCTCGGCCGCCATCATCAACTGACGAATCTGTCGATTCATGACGGCTCGCTGTTCCCCACCAGCATCGGCGCCAACCCGCAGCTGTCGGTGTATGGCCTGACCGCGCAACTGGCGACTTCCCTCGCCGATCGGCTGAGAAACCCGTGAAAAAACCGATTAATCGCCTCGTCTATAGTGCTTTCTTACC
The DNA here is from genome assembly GCF_031931925.1 of Pseudomonas sp. rhizo66. Taxonomy (NCBI): domain Bacteria; kingdom Pseudomonadati; phylum Pseudomonadota; class Gammaproteobacteria; order Pseudomonadales; family Pseudomonadaceae; genus Pseudomonas; species Pseudomonas sp. rhizo66. Next base: position 45,650 of record NZ_JAUJWZ010000011.1, on the reverse strand, counting down.
CAACAGGCGACTTGGCCGACCGGGACGGCTGCGATACCATCCGACTCCCCAACGGACTCCCGCCAGGACGACGCGATGAACCGAGTGTTGTACCCAGGTACCTTCGACCCTATTACCAAGGGCCATGGCGATCTGGTCGAACGCGCCTCGCGCCTGTTCGACCACGTGATTATTGCGGTCGCTGCCAGCCCGAAGAAAAACCCGCTGTTCCCGCTGGAACAACGGGTTGAACTGGCTCGCGAGGTCACCAAGCACCTGCCGAACGTGGAAGTGGTCGGCTTCTCGACGCTTCTGGCGCACTTCGCCAAAGAGCAGAACGCCAATGTGTTCCTGCGTGGTTTGCGCGCGGTGTCGGACTTTGAATACGAGTTCCAGCTGGCCAACATGAACCGTCAGCTGGCCCCGGATGTGGAGAGCCTGTTTCTCACGCCGTCCGAGCGTTATTCGTTCATTTCCTCGACGCTGGTGCGGGAGATTGCCGCGCTGGGTGGCGATATCAGCAAGTTCGTCCACCCCGCTGTGGCTGACGCGCTGACCCTACGCTTTAAAAAGTAGGAGCTGCCGAAGGCTGCGATCCTGGTTGTTGATTACAGCCCTTGATCGCAGCCGCGTGCACTGCGCGCGCCAATGCGGCACAATTGCGCGCATTGATTTATAGCGCCCGGGCCTGCCGCCCCGGCTGGAGTTAGCATGTCCCTGATCATCACCGACGATTGCATCAACTGCGACGTCTGCGAACCCGAGTGCCCGAACGCCGCCATCTCCCAAGGCGAAGAGATCTACGTGATCGACCCGAACCTGTGCACCCAGTGCGTCGGCCACTACGACGAACCACAATGCCAGCAGGTTTGCCCGGTGGATTGCATTCCGCTGGACGAAGCGCATCCGGAGACTGAAGAACAGTTGATGGAGAAGTACCGCAAGATTACCGGCAAGGCCTGATCCAACAGTTTTATAGCGCTCTTTCGGGCCTCTTCGCGAGCAGGCTCGCTCCCACATTGGATTTGCGTCGCTCACAAATCCCCTGTGGGAGCGAGCCTGCTCGCGAAAGGGCCATTAGCTGCTCCGCAAATCCCTGATCAGCTCACTCACGCTGCTCAAACCCCTCCCCCGTACACCCCAGGCACCGCACAAAAGCGGCTTTCGCCGGATCCACTACCAGCGCCTGCCCGGCATCGCCAATCCCGCCACCCAGCGCGGTAAACGGCAACGACACGACAAATGCCCCGGCACCGATCACCGTCGCCACCACCAGCAAAGGTCGAGCAATCAGCAAATCGCCAAGCATGGCGTAGGCCGGTGGATTCTGGATGGTGTAACGCGGGTCACCGCTGCCGTTTTCCGCGGCCTGAACAGCCAGACTGGAACACAGCAACAGCGCAACAACGAGGGCTTGCATGGACTTCATGGCACGATCCTTCGGGCTGAACAGTGAGACCACTCACTATAGACCGTAGGGCTTTTTCAGCTTTTGGCCTCAGGTCTGGCAGCGCGGGCAGAACACGCTGGCACGCTGACCGAGCTTCACTTCACGCAAACCGGTACCGCAGACCTTGCAGTGTTCACCGCCACGGCCGTAGACAAACAGTTCCTGCTGGAAGTACCCCGGCTGGCCGTCGCCGCCAATGAAATCACGCAACGTCGTGCCACCGCGCTCGATGGCAGCGGCCAGAATGCGTTTGATCTCGATCGCCAGCTTCAGATAGCGCCCCCGGGAGATGCCCCCGGCTTCACGACGCGGATCAATCCCGGCGGCGAACAGCGCTTCGGTCGCGTAAATATTGCCAACCCCGACCACGACCGCGTTGTCCATGATGAACGGCTTGACCGCCATCGACCGCCCGCGCGACAGCTGAAACAAGCGCTCGCCATCGAACAGATCGGTCAGTGGCTCAGGCCCCAGGCGAATCAGCAGTTCATGATTGAGCGGATCGGTACTCCACAACATCGCACCGAAACGGCGCGGATCGGTGTAGCGCAGCGCCAGCCCCGACTCCAGCTCGATATCGACGTGTTCGTGCTTAAGCGCCGGCAATCCTGCTTCGACCAGACGCAAATTACCCGACATGCCCAAGTGGCTGATCAGCGTGCCGACTTCGGCGTTGATCAGCAGATACTTGGCGCGACGCTCGACCAGCACGATGCGCTGCCCCGACAGGCGCACATCGAGGTCTTCCGGGATCGGCCAGCGCAACCGCCGGTCACGCACGATCACCCGACTGACACGCTGGCCTTCAAGGTGCGGGGCAATCCCGCGACGGGTGGTTTCGACTTCCGGCAGTTCAGGCATGGCGTCCTCGAATCAATGCGCGCCGAGGTCGCGGATCGTTTGTTTGAGGGTTTCGAAGTCGTAATCCGACAGCCCTACGTAATCGAGTACCAACGGCCCGACGGCGTTCCATTCGAAATCTTCGGTCTGGTTGCCCAAGACGCGGTAAGACGCACAAATGTGCTCGGCCATCTTCAGGATCGCCAGCAGGTTTTTCAGCTGACTGTTGCGCGACGACTCATCGCTGAAAATCGCCAGTGCATTGTGGTGATTGGCGATGGCCGCGCTGACATGCTCCGGCAGGCGCCAGGACTTGGCGGTGTAGTAGCCGACCACGGCGTGGTTGGTGTTGAACTCGCTGTTCTCGGTGTCGACGACCCGACATTCGGCACTGGCATTGGCGTAGGCCTTTTCCAGCACCGTCATGTAGTTGGGGAAGCGCTGCAGCATCAGCGGCACGCCGCAATCGTGGAACAGGCCCAAGGCATACGCCTCATCGCCGGCCTGGGTGCCGATACGCTTGGCCAGCGTCAGGCAGGTCATTGCCACGTCCTGGGCGGTGTCCCAGAAACGGTTGAGGGTGACGATGGTGTCGTCGTTCATCTCGCCCTTGATCGACTGCGCGTTGATCAGGTTGATGATCGAACGGCTGCCCAGCAGGTTCACCGCACGCTGGATCGAGGTGATCTTGTTGCTCAAGCCGTAATACGGCGAGTTGACGATTTTCAGCAACGAGCCGGACAGGCCGGGATCCTGGGAGATCAGCTTGGCGATCACCTCCAGGTCCGGGTCGGGCATGTACTGCTCCATTTGCAGATCCACCATGATCTGCGGTTGCGCAGGCACGCTGATGCCTTGCAGCGATTGTTGAATCTGTTCGGTGGTCAGCTCTTGGGACATAAGTACACACTCTGGGACAGGCGGCGATTCTAACCTCTAAAAACGGCGGGACGACACACCAGTGGGCAATTGTCAGGAACTTTCATTTAGCTCGCGGCTTCGGAATCTGTAATGCCCAACGGATCACTCCGGTCCATTGCGGCGGCAAACTCCCACAGACTCAGGAGCTTATCGATGGCCACCTCTCTCAACGGCAAACGCGTCGCCATTTTGGTAACAGACGGTTTCGAACAGGTCGAATTGACCGGTCCCAAGCAGGCACTGGAGCAAGCCGGCGCCCAGGTCGACATCCTTTCCGCCGAGGCCGGCAAGGTCAAAGGCTGGAACCACGACAAACCGGCGGACGACTTCAAGGTCGACCAGACATTCCAGGGCGCCAGCAGCGAGCAATACGACGCGATCGTCTTGCCGGGCGGCGTGCAGAACTCCGACACCATCCGCATCGATCAGGACGCCCAGCACCTGGTCAAGACCGGCGCGTCTGCCGGCAAACCGATTGCGGTGATCTGCCACGGCGGCTGGTTGCTGATTTCCGCCGGGCTGGTCAACGGCAAAACCATGACCAGCTACAAGACACTCAAGGATGACCTGGTGAATGCCGGGGCCAACTGGGTCGATAAAGAAGTGGTCAAGGACGGTCACCTGATCAGCAGCCGTCAGCCGGATGATATTCCGGCGTTCAACAAGGAACTGATCAACGCACTGTCTGCGTAGTATTCACAACCGCCTTCGCAAGCAAGTCGAATCGTCGCTCCCACATTGGTCTTGTGTCAGTCACAAATCCCCTGCGGGAGCGAGCCTGCTCGCGAAGAGGCCATCAGCGTTTCATCGCTCATCAAACCCGGCACAAGTCGCAACACGCTATACTCCCGCTCTTTTTTCCGGAGCGACGTCATGTCCCTGCCTAGCTTGCGCCTCAAAGCCAACGCCGACCGTCGCCTGCGCGCCGGCCACCTGTGGGTCTACAGCAACGAAATCGATGTTGCCGCCACCCCTCTGCACGGCTTCAATGCCGGCGACCAGGCCATCCTCGAAGCCGCTGGCGGCAAGCCGCTGGGCATCGTGGCGATGAGCCCGAACAACCTGATCTGCGCCCGCCTGCTGTCGCGCGACACCAAAGTTGCGCTGGACAAATCGCTGCTGGTGCACCGTCTGAACGTGGCCCTGTCGCTGCGCGAGCGCCTGTTCGACAAACCGTTCTACCGTCTGGTCTACGGTGATTCCGATCTGTTGCCAGGCCTGGTCGTTGACCGTTTCGGCGACATTCTTGTGGTGCAGATCGCCTCGGCGACCATGGAAGCGCATAAAGATGACGTGATCGCGGCCCTGACCCAAGTACTCAAGCCAAGCGGCATTCTGTTCAAGAACGACTCCGCCGCCCGTGACGCCGAAGGCCTCAACCGCTACGTCGAAACCGTGTTCGGCCTGGTGCCGGAGTGGGTGGCGCTGGAAGAGAACGGCGTGAAGTTCGAAGCCCCGGTCATTCAGGGTCAGAAAACCGGCTGGTTCTACGACCACCGCATGAACCGCGCCCGCCTGGCCCCTTACGCCAAAGGCAAACGCGTCCTCGACCTCTATAGCTACATCGGTGGCTGGGGCGTGCAGGCTGCTGCGTTCGGCGCCAGCGAAGTGTTCTGCGTCGATGCTTCGGCCTTTGCCCTCGACGGTGTCGAGCGCAACGCCGCGCTGAACGGTTTCGCCGACAAGATGACCTGCATCGAAGGCGACGTCTTTGAAGCCTTGAAAGAACTGAAAGCCAGCGAAGAACGCTTCGACGTGATCGTGGCCGACCCGCCAGCGTTCATCAAACGCAAGAAAGACATGAAAAACGGCGAAGGCGCCTACCGTCGTCTGAACGAGCAAGCCATGCGCCTGCTCAACAAGGACGGCATCCTGGTCAGCGCGTCGTGCTCGATGCACTTGCCGGAAGATGACCTGCAGAACATTCTGCTGACCAGCGCCCGTCATCTGGATCGCAATATCCAACTGCTCGAGCGCGGCGGCCAGGGCCCGGATCACCCGGTGCACCCGGCCATCGCCGAAACGCGCTACATCAAGAGCATCACCTGCCGTCTGCTGCCCAACAGCTGATTCTTGCGGATAACGGGGAGCCAGCAGGCTCCCCGTTCTGGCTTCAGGCACCGCCCTTCCCTTCGCTATCTCCCTCGACTTCCTACAATTATATTCCCGCACAAATGCAGGACATTTCCTTACGTCTTTTAATTACTGAAACTTGCCCTACAAGTTTATTTCCTGCTAAAGATTGCTCCGACAAAATTACTGGAAATTTCCTACTTAATATCCCCTTGCCAATAATCCATTACAAACTATTATGAAGTTGTCACCACGAGGTGACTTCAACTATCTATCAATGAACAAGGAGTTCACATCATGAAAAGTATTTCTCTGGAAAGTAAAAAAATCGCGAACCTGGCTTTTCTGGTCGCCCCTAAAGCCCGTTAAGTAAGTCAGGACGCCGGGGAGTGCCGGCAACCCGGTGTCCTTTTTGACTTCTTCCAGAGTGAATCAACCTACATGCACATCAATCCATATCTATTTATATTGCCGCGCTCACCCGGACAAGTTGTGTGGAACTATAAAAACCACACACAACACGAACTTGACCTCAACTACGCAACCCGCCTTGCACAACTAATCAGCAACCCCGAACTGTTCGACACCCATAACATAATAGACACACAACTATTGAGTGCGGACATTCTAACGGTTTCAAAAACAGACAATCCTCCATGGGGCTGGGACGAGCTGTCGAAGATTTATCACGTCGGCACGCAAAACATTCCCAGTGAACATACCCCACAGAATATTCACGAGTGGTCCCGACAATATCTCGCGCATTGCAATGAAGTATTGGCCACACCAGCGCCCGCGACAGATCGCCCGACGCTTGAAACCGAACAGCGTATAACCTTGCCCGCGCCCTGCGCATTGAATGACCACAGCCTGGGAAATGTGCTGCTCCAACGCAAAACCTGCCGCTCCTACACGGGCGCAGCGTTAACCCTGAATGACGTCGGCACCCTGCTCTATCTCTCACTCGGCTATCTCCACGAACGCGACCACGATCGCGACGACAGCATCGCCCAAGGGCTCAGCGCTCGGCGAAGCAGTCCGTCCGCGGGGGGCCTGAACGCTTGCGAAGGCTTTCTGCTGGTGCAGAACGTCGACGGCCTGGAGCCCGGCATCTATGCCTATCATCCGGCCGACCACACCCTGAGCCGGGTCAATCCGCTGCCTCAACCAGCGCTGGGCCAATTGCTTGGCGGTCAGCATTTCATCAACAACCTGCCGTTGGGGTTGTTTATCACCGCCCGTTTCGACCGACTCTGGTGGAAGTACGAACACTCGCGGGCCTATCGCATGGCCTTCGTTGAAGCAGGCCACTTGTCGCAAACCTTTCAACTGGTCGCCACAGCGCTGGGCCTCAATACCTGGCTGACTGGGGCGTTTGCCGACCAGCAGGTCGAAGCACTGCTCAATCTCGAGGGCAGTGCTGAACAGCCGTTGCTCTTTGTCGGTTGTGGGCAAAGCGACGGGCAAGTGATGTGCGCCGAAATGCGCGAACTGTTGCGCGAGGGACAGGCATGACCCTGTCGATGGCCGACCCGGATCAAGCGCCGGTGTCCTGGGCACTCAAATTTACCCTGGGAGACTGGGAGAGCCGGGCCTCGGTGCGCAGCAGTACCCATGACTATCAATTGCCCGACGATGTGCCGCTGCAACTGCAAACCCGCTACTGGTTCCCGCCGGCATTTCTGCCCTATCTGGCGCATCCGGCCATCCAGGCGGCGGGGCGCGACGTGCAGCATCGACTGGCAGCCAACCACCTGGTGCACTTTCTCGATTACACCACCGTGCTCGAACACCGCATCGTCAATCGCGCGGTGGAAGTCATCGTGCACCGGGAACTGCCCATTTACGTGCCTCTGGCGATGAAGCATGCAGCACTGCAGCTCTACACCGACGAGGGTTATCACGCGCTGTTCTCCAATCGTCTCGCCGAGCAGATCGCCGCGTATTACGGGTTCACCGGACGTCCGACGCTTCCGAAGCGCATCAGCCGCCTCAACGCACTGATCGCCCGCACCCCGGAAAACAACCGGCCACTGGCATGGTTTCTGCTCGGCTTCGTCTCGGAAACCATCATTGCCCGGGAGCTGCTGGACGTCTGCCGCGACAGCCTGGTGTCCAGCGTGAACGACATGCTGCGCGACCACCTGACTGACGAAGCCCGCCACAGCCGCTACTTCAGCGAGGTGTTCCATTATTTCTGGCTGTCGATGAACAGCCGCCAGCGTGCGTTTGTGAGCCGGACACTGCTGGAAATCATCGGGATTTTTTTCGAGGCCGACGAACGCTGGCTGCAACAGAGCCTGCGAGGGGCAGGCATCGCCGACACTGACGTGAAACAAATCGTCGGCGGCATGGCAACCGTGCAAGCCAACCAGGCCCGTGCACGATCAGGCGCCGTCGCAACGCTGGACGCACTACGAAAGGCCGGTTTTTTTGCCCTTCCCCATAACCAGAAACTTTTCGCCAAGGCTGGACTGATCGATGGATAAAGGACAATCCGTGGCAACCACAAGGCAGCGCCGCGCCGCTGTCAGCCTGTTGCTGGCCATGGTACTGCTGGGTGTGTTTCCACTGGATGTGCTGCTGCCTTCCTTTCCGGCGATGGCGACGCACTTTCTCCGTTCACCGGCAGACATCGCACTGTCCATCAGCCTGTTCGCCGTAGGAATCGCGTTTGCCCAGCTCTTGATCGGCCCCCTCTCGGACGTGATCGGGCGCAAGGGCCTGTTACTCGCCGGCATGAGCGTATCGATGCTGGGTGCGCTCGGTTGCGTGATGACCGCCGATTACTCGCTGTTTCTGGTATTTCGGGTGATGCAGGCCTTGGGCTGTGGATGTTTTGTGCTGTCCCAGGCGCTGGTGCAGGATCTGTTCGAAGGTGAAGAGCGCGACCGGTTACGGATCCTGATGGTCACGGCGACCGGGATATTCATTTCGGTATCGCCGCTGGCCGGGACCTTTCTCCAGGCCACACTCGGTTGGCGCGGCAGCTTCTGGGTCTTTACCGCGCTGTCCGCCACGGTGCTGATCAAGGCCTGGCTGTTTTTACCGAACAGCCGTCCAGCCTCGGGGGGGTCGCCGATCGACTTCATTCCGTCCTATCGACGCGTGTTGGGGGACTTCGAATTTGTCAGTTACTGGCTGATTTCGGCGTTTGCCTTTGCCTGCCACTTCTCGTTCATCGTGATTTCGCCGCTGATTTTCATGGACCAATTGCAACTCGCGCCCTATGACTTTTCGCTGATCCTGCTGGTTTACGGTGCGGCCTACGTTGTCGGCGGGATCCTTGCCGCGGTACTCAATCGACGCATCACGCCGGTTCAGCAAATCTTCACCGGGCTGAGCCTGATACTGCTGTCGGGGCTGGCGATGCTGTACCTGGCAGCCAATCATGCGTTGGCGCCAGCCACGGTGTTGATCCCGATGCTGATCTGCACCGCCGGCACTACCATTGCCCGCCCCGCTGCCACCTCTCGGGCCATGGGCCTGTTTCCTGAAAACGCCGGCACCTCGGCCTCGGCGGGCAGCACGATCATCTTTATTTGTGGCGGGCTGATCAGCGCCCTGATCAGCCTCAGTCCGGCCAATCTGCAATCGACGCTGGGCTACAGCTTTGTGCTGCTAAGCGCGATCGCGCTGGTGCTCAACAACCGGCTCAGCCGTCGCGCGAGAAAACTTGAAGATAATGTCATGGCGCAGACCGGCGGTGATTAAACCCGCCGGTCGTCATCCCATACACGCCGTCTGCACTGGAACAACGCTTTGCGCCATTCCCTCCAGACGCCAGCGGTGTAGAATCGGCTGATTCATCGCCATTCATCCCCCGGCGGGTTTATGAGCTCAGGCTGAGACCAGCGGCGATCCCGCAACGTCATCGGCAACTTCACGGACACACGGCCATTGCTGAGTGTTCCAGACGTCAATAGAAGCTCACTCCCCTTTTGCACCTGATTAGTAAGCGATTAGCCGCCCGGAGTGCTCCATGCCAGATTACCGCTCGAAAACATCCACCCACGGCCGCAACATGGCCGGTGCCCGCGCACTGTGGCGCGCCACGGGGATGAAAGATGACGACTTCAAAAAGCCGATCATCGCCATTGCCAACTCGTTTACCCAGTTCGTACCGGGCCACGTGCACCTGAAGGACCTCGGCCAACTGGTCGCCCGTGAAATCGAACGCGCCGGCGGCGTGGCCAAGGAATTCAACACCATCGCCGTGGATGACGGCATCGCCATGGGCCACGACGGCATGCTGTATTCGCTGCCGAGCCGCGAAATCATCGCCGACTCCGTCGAGTACATGGTCAACGCCCACTGCGCCGACGCCATCGTGTGCATTTCCAACTGCGACAAGATCACCCCGGGCATGCTGATGGCTGCCTTGCGCCTGAACATTCCGGTGATCTTTGTGTCCGGCGGCCCGATGGAAGCCGGCAAGACCAAACTCGCTTCCCACGGCCTCGACCTCGTCGACGCCATGGTGATCGCCGCCGACGCCAGCGCTTCTGACGAGAAAGTCGCTGAGTACGAGCGCAGCGCCTGCCCGACCTGCGGTTCGTGCTCCGGCATGTTCACCGCCAACTCGATGAACTGCCTGACCGAAGCACTGGGTCTGGCGTTGCCGGGCAACGGTTCGACCCTCGCCACTCACAGCGATCGCGAACAACTGTTCCTGCAGGCTGGCCGCACCATCGTCGAGCTGTGCAAACGCTACTACGGCGAGAACGATGAGTCGGTATTGCCGCGCAACATCGCCAACTTCAAGGCGTTCGAAAACGCGATGATGCTCGACATCGCCATGGGCGGTTCGACCAACACCATCCTGCATTTGCTCGCTGCCGCTCAGGAAGCCGAGATCGATTTCGACCTGCGCGACATCGACCGTCTCTCGCGCAGCGTTCCACAGCTGTGCAAGGTTGCGCCGAATATCCAGAAGTACCACATGGAAGACGTGCACCGCGCCGGCGGTATTTTCAGCATCCTCGGTTCGCTGGCCCGTGGCGGTCTGCTGCACACCGACCTGCCGACCGTGCACAGCCGCAGCATGGAAGAAGCCATCGCCAAGTGGGACATTACCCAGACCACCGATGAAGCCGTGCATCACTTCTTCAAGGCCGGTCCTGCCGGCATTCCGACGCAGACGGCGTTCAGCCAGTCGACCCGTTGGGAAACTCTGGATGATGACCGTGAAAACGGCTGCATTCGCAGCTTCGAACACGCCTATTCGCAAGAAGGTGGTTTGGCCGTGCTGTACGGCAACATCGCTCTCGATGGCTGCGTGGTGAAAACCGCCGGTGTTGACGAGTCGATCCACGTCTTCGAAGGCAATGCGAAGATCTTTGAAAGCCAGGACAGCGCCGTACGCGGCATCCTCGCTGACGAAGTGAAGGCAGGCGACATTGTCATCATTCGCTACGAAGGTCCGAAAGGCGGCCCGGGCATGCAGGAAATGCTCTATCCGACTTCGTACCTGAAATCCAAAGGTCTGGGCAAAGCCTGTGCGCTGCTCACCGACGGCCGTTTCTCTGGCGGTACGTCGGGTCTGTCCATCGGCCACGCTTCGCCAGAAGCCGCCGCCGGCGGCGCAATAGGCCTGGTGCAGGACGGCGACAAAGTGCTGATCGACATCCCGAACCGCTCGATCAACCTGTTGGTCAGCGACGAAGAACTGGCGGCACGCCGCGCCGAGCAGGACAAGAAAGGCTGGAAGCCTGTTGAAGTGCGTCCACGCAAAGTGACCACCGCCCTCAAGGCCTACGCCTTGCTGGCGACCAGTGCCGACAAAGGTGCTGTGCGTAACAAAGCGATGCTCGACGGGCTGTAAGCCTCAATCGCCGAAACAAAAATGCCCCGCCAAGTGCGGGGCATTTTTTTGTCTGGCCGAAATCCCAAAGTCACTGCAGATCAAACTGTGGGAGCGAGCCTGCTCGCGAATGCCGTATGTCAGAAACGAAGAAGGTGACTGACACTAAGCTTTCGCGAGCAGGCTCGCTCCCACATTAGATCTGCGGTGATTACTGGATTTCTTCTGGCTTGACGATCACCCAGTTCTTGTCCGCCGTCACCGGCAAACCTTCTTTCGCCTGCGCAGCTGCATACTTGGCCATCATGCCGTTCAACTGCGTCATGTATTTGTCCTTGCGGTTGATCCACAAGTGAATCCCGCCCTTGGCCACATCAACATCGTGGAACAGCATGTAGCCGTCACTGGTCGGGGTATCGCCGCCAACCAGTACCGGTTTTTTCCACTCGTCGATGTAAGTCAGGATCGCCGCGTGCTTGCCGGCCATCCAGGTGGCCGGGGTCCAGAGATACGGGGTCAGTTCGAGGCCCAGGTTGACCTTCTCGTCATACTTGCCTGCGGTGATCTGTTTGCGCGCGGTGGTCAGTTCGCCTGTCTTCGGATCCTTGAGCAACATCGAAACGCCAATGACGTTCTGCGGTTTGACGTTGTAGCCATACTTCGGATCCGCCGCGACCATGCGCACCAGTTCTTCCGAGGCGGCGGTCATCACGTAGACCTCGATGCCGTTCTCCATCAGCTTGTTGTACAGCTCTTGCTGGCCGGTGAAGATCTTCGGCGGATTAACGTCGAGTTTCTTCACCACATCGCCTTCGTAATAAGTCGCCGGCACCGGTTTGCCCGAAGCCATCAGCTCATCGACGTAACCCTTGAGCTCTTTGAGGGTGAAACCGGAGAACACCTGCGCCACCCACGGGTAGCAGACCATGTCGTCGACTTCGCAGAGGCGATAGTAGTAACTGAACAGGCTTTCCTTATGGTCGGCGGTGTCCTTGAACGGCATCAGTTTCAGGGAGGGGTCGAGTTTGTCGCGGGTGATCAGGCCCTTGTTTTCCATGAACGGCAGCAACGACTCTTCGAGGTCGTAGCGGTAGCTGGTGTTGTCCATGTCGAACACCGCGTAGTTACCCTTGTTGGCGTTGGCGGCGATCATCGCGTCCAGCGCCTTGGCCTGATCCGCCGGCCAGTGTTTCAGGTCGGTGGCGAAGGCCTGAGTAGCCAGGCCCATGCCCACCGTCAGTGCGACAGCCAGAAATTTCGGTGCAAACTTCATAAGCCTCTTCTCCCCTGATTCAAAGAAATCGACGCTAACAAATATGTGTGACAGTCCTCGTCTGTCAGCGACCGTCCGCGTCCCTATTGCGCCAGATGCATTGCCGAGAGCGACACGCGCTTATTCCAAAAACGACGGACGACCTGCAATTTCGGTATTAATTCATTGCAAATCAAACTGTTAGGCTTGCCGGTTCGCAGTTGCCCAAGAATGCGACTGGCACAAGTCTTATCGGAGTTTTCATGAATCTGCCGCTGATCCTCAATCTGCTGGTGTTCCTCGCCTTGCTCTTCGGTCTGGCACAAACCCGCCACACCAGTTGGAGTCTGGCGAAAAAAGTCCTGCTCGCGCTGGTATTGGGCGTGACGTTCGGCGTAGCGCTGCACACCGTTTACGGGGCCGGCAATCCGGTGCTGAAAGCGTCGATCGGCTGGTTCGATCTGGTCGGCAACGGCTATGTGCAGTTGCTGCAGATGATCGTCATCCCGCTGGTGTTCGCCTCGATCCTCAGCGCCGTGGCGCGTCTGCACAACGCCTCGTCGCTGGGCAAGATCAGCTTCCTGACCATCGGCACCCTGCTGTTCACCACCGCGATTGCGGCGCTGATCGGCATCGGCCTGACCAACCTGTTCGGCCTCACCGCCGAAGGCCTGGTCGCTGGGACCCAGGAAATGGCCCGTCTGCAAACCATTCAGACCGACTACGCGGGCAAGGTCGCCGACCTGAATGTGCCGCAGTTGCTGCTGTCGTTCATCCCGCAAAACCCGTTCGCCGATCTGGCGCGGGCCAAGCCGACCTCGATCATCAGCGTGGTGATTTTCGCCGCATTCCTCGGGGTTGCCGCGCTGCAACTGCTCAAGGATGACGTCGAGAAAGGTCAGAAAGTGATCAACGCCATCGACACCCTGCAAGCCTGGGTGATGCGCCTGGTGCGTCTGGTGATGAAGCTGACCCCGTACGGCGTGCTGGCGCTGATGACCAAAGTGGTCGCCGGTTCCAACCTGCAAGACATCATCAAACTCGGCAGTTTCGTCGTGGTCTCGTACCTCGGTCTGGGCCTGATGTTCGTCGTGCACGGCTTGCTGGTGTCGGCGGCGGGCATCAATCCGTTGCGCTTCTTCCGCAAGATCTGGCCGGTGCTGACGTTCGCGTTCACCAGCCGTTCCAGTGCGGCAAGCATTCCGCTGAGCATTGAAGCGCAGACACGTCGTCTGGGGATTCCACAATCGGTGGCGAGTTTTGCCGCGTCGTTCGGTGCGACCATCGGCCAGAACGGTTGCGCCGGTCTGTACCCGGCAATGTTGGCGGTGATGGTGGCGCCGACTGTTGGCATCAACCCGCTGGATCCGCTGTGGATCGCGACGCTGGTGGCGATTGTGACGTTGAGTTCGGCGGGCGTGGCCGGTGTCGGCGGCGGCGCGACGTTCGCGGCACTGATCGTGCTGCCGGCGATGGGCTTGCCGGTTTCGCTGGTGGCGCTGCTGATTTCGGTTGAGCCGCTGATCGACATGGGCCGCACGGCGTTGAACGTGAGTGGCTCGATCACGGCTGGCGCGATTACCAGTCAGGTGATGCAGCAGACTGATAAAGAATTGCTGGATGCGGATGAGCATGCGGAGCTGGCGCAGGCTTGATGTAAAGCAGGATCAAAAGATCGCAGGCTTCGCCAGCTCCTACAGGGGAAATGCGTAAACCTTGTAGGAGCTGCCGCAGGCTGCGATCTTTTAAGCCTTTTCCCAGACTTCGAAGTTGTACGCAGGCTTGTCGCCCTCAGCCGGATTCGGCACGTTCGACACCAGCTTCCACTGGTTCAGATCAAACTCCGGAAACCACGCATCCCCTTCCGGGCTCAAAGCCACGCGAGTCAGATACAGACGATCCGCCTGCGCCAGCCCTTGCGCGTACAACTGCGCCCCGCCAATCAGCATCAGCTCATCGACGCCCTGCTCCTTCGCCCACTCTTCGGCGCGAACCACGGCAGCGTCCAGCGATGGATAAACCTCGGCACCTTCGAGCACCAGACCGGTCTGACGGCTGACCACGATGTTCAAGCGCCCCGGCAATGGCCGACCGAGCGAATCCCAGGTCTTGCGACCCATGATGATCGGCTTGCCCAAGGTGGTGGCCTTGAAGTATTTGAAGTCCCCCGGCAGGTGCCAGGGCATGCTGTTGTCGACGCCGATCACGCGGTTTTCACCGAGGGCTGCGATCAGGCTGAGGGGGAGTGATTTAGTCATGCCGGCGAGGATACCAGAGCCGTGCTTGCCCCGATAAGCGCCACAGCGGTTATGCTCTTCAATCAATTAAGCGACGGGAAGCCGCGTGACTGAACTGACTCCACTGCAAAACCTATGGCTCACCGAGACCGTGCGCCTGCGCGAAGAACACGCAGGCACTCTGGATGAACTGGAAGCCAATCGACTGGCCCGCGCGGCCGGCGGTGATCTGCCGAGCCGTATTCAGCGCCGGGCGTTATGGCTGGCCAACCGTGACGGGCTGACCGCCGCCCTCAAACATTGGCTGCAAGGCGCGCGTCTGGCGCTGGTGCTGCTGATGATTTTCGCGGTGCTCAGCGGTGCCGGTCTGGCCTTCGCCGCGCTGGGGCAAACACCGGTCAATGTGTTCTGGGCCTTGGGCAGCCTGCTCGGGTTGAACCTGATCCTGCTGCTGAGCTGGTTGCTGGGATTGATCTTTGCCGGCGAGCACGGCGCCACGCTAGGCCGCTTGTGGCTGTGGCTCAGCGAAAAATTCGCCCGCGATGCCAAAGCCGCGCAACTGGCGCCCGCCCTGCTGCTGATGCTGCAACGCAAGAAACTCAATCGCTGGGCGCTCGGCACGCTGGTCAACGGCTTGTGGCTGCTGGCAATGCTCAGCGCACTGGTGCTGCTACTGACGCTGATGGCAACCCGGCGCTACGGCTTCGTCTGGGAAACCACGATTCTCAGCGCCGAGACGTTTATCCACGTCACCCAGGCGCTCGGTTATCTGCCGTCGCTGCTCGGTTTCAACGTGCCGACGGTGGAGATGATCCGCGCCAGCGGCGACGGCGCACTCGACATCGAAAGTGCCCGGCAGGCGTGGGCAACATGGTTGGTCGGCGTGTTGGTGGTGTACGGCGTGCTGCCGCGCCTGCTGTTGGCCCTGTTGTGTTTCTGGCGCTGGAACAGCGGCAAAGCCGCGCTGCGTCTGGACCTGAACCTGCCTGGCTACGCGCAACTGCGCGAACGCCTGATGCCGACCAGCGAACGCCTCGGCGTCAACGACCCGGAGCCTGCGCAATTGCATCGCGTCGAAAGCAGTGTCGGCGAACTCGCCAGCGAAGGCGCGTTACTGGTCGCCATCGAACTCGACGAACAACGCACATGGCCGCCCGCGCTGCCGAAAAACGTCAGCAACGCCGGCATCCTCGACAGCCGCGAATCCCGCCACAAACTCCTCGAACAGCTGAGCCGCTTCCCGCCGGCGCGTCTGGCGATTGCCTGCGACCCACGGCGTTCGCCGGATCGCGGCAGCCTCGCCTTGATCGCCGAACTGGCGCGCAGTGCGGGCGAAACCCGCATCTGGCTGCTGCAAGCGCCGCCCGGTGAAGCACTGGATGGCGAACGCCTCGGCGACTGGCATGTCGCGCTGCAACAGCTTGATCTGCCGTTTGCCGATTGCGCGCCGTTGAACTGGCTGGAGAGTGGCCATGACTGATGCCTGGAAAGCGCCGCTGAAACTCGCGGTGGTCGGCCACACCAACGTCGGCAAGACCTCGCTGCTACGCACGCTGACCCGCGATGTCGGCTTCGGTGAAGTCTCCCATCGCCCGAGCACCACGCGGCATGTCGAAGGCGCGCGGTTGTCGGTGGACGGCGAGCCGTTGCTCGACCTCTACGATACGCCGGGGCTGGAAGACGCGATCGCCCTGCTGGATTTTCTCGAACGCCTGGAACGTCCCGGCGAACGCCTCGACGGCCCGGCGCGCCTGGCGCGGTTTCTCGACGGCAGCGAGGCGCGCCAGCGTTTCGAGCAGGAGGCCAAAGTGCTGCGGCAATTGCTCGCCTCCGACGCCGGTCTGTATGTGATCGACGCCCGCGAACCGGTGTTGGCCAAGTACCGCGATGAACTCGAAGTGCTGGCCAGTTGCGGCAAACCGCTGCTGCCGGTGCTGAATTTTGTCAGCAGCGCCCACCATCGCGAGCCGGATTGGCGTGAAGCGCTGGCGCGGCTGGGGCTGCATGCACTGGTGCGTTTCGACAGTGTGGCGCCGCCGGAGGATGGCGAGCGGCGGCTGTATGAAAGCCTCGCGCTGCTACTGGAAAATGCCCGTCCGCAATTGGAACGGTTAATTGCCGATCAACAGGCGCAGCGCCTGGCGCGTCAGCACAGTGCGGCGCGGTTGATTGCTGAATTGTTGATCGACTGTGCGGCCTGCCGGCGCAGTGTGGTCAGCGACGCCGAGCAGGAACAGCAGGCGATCAGTGAACTGCGCAAAGCTGTGCGCCAGCGTGAACAGAAATGCGTCGAGGCGCTGCTCAAGCTGTATGCGTTTCGCCCGCAAGATGCGGCGGCGAGTGATTTGCCGCTGCTGGATGGGCGTTGGGGCGATGATCTGTTTAACCCGGAAACCTTGAAGCAACTCGGCGTGCGCGTGGGCGGCGGCATTGCTGCTGGCGCGGCGGCGGGAGCTGGTGTGGATTTGCTGGTCGGCGGAATTACCCTTGGCGCGGCGGCGCTGGCGGGTGCGATTGCCGGTGGTGCGCTGCAAACCGCGCGCAGTTATGGCAGCCGGTTACTGGGCAAGATCAAAGGGCAGCGAGAATTGACCGTGGATGACGGGGTGTTACGGCTGTTGGCGTTGCGCCAGCGGCAGTTGGTGTTGGCACTGGATCAGCGTGGGCATGCGGCGCTGGATGCGGTTCAGGTCGCAACACCGCAGGACAAAACATGGCGTGAGGGCAAGTTGCCGGAGGCATTGAGTAAAGCGCGGGCGCATCCGCAGTGGTCGTCGTTGAATCCGCAGTCGAAATTGAATCAAGCGGAAAGGCAGGAGCAGATTGAGGCGTTGGTTGATCGGGTGCTTGAGCTTTAGATCGCTACCCCCTCACCCCAGCCCTCTCCCCCAAGGGGGCGAGGGGGAAAGGGAGCAGATATGCATGCTGTCCAAACCTGAGTTCGACTGGATATCTCAGGTCGGCGTATGACAGAAGATCACTCAGTCGGCCCCCTCTCCCTCCGGGAGAGGGCTGGGGTGAGGGCGACAATCACACAGTAGACAACAATCTCGCAGCCTTACGCTTCAAAACCCCAAGATCCATCACCGGCACCGCCCTCTCCTTCGCCAGCTCATCCCACTGCCGCATCCGCAGGCTGACTGCACACAACGGATCCCGCGCAAACGCATCCGCCTCAGCCTCGGTCATCACCCCGCCCTGATACTCCAGCGTCCGCCGACTCGCCTCACTCAAACGATCGTAATACCCCGGCTCACGCAATGTCAGATATCGCTTGGCCTGCACGTGATATTCCACCAGCCGCGCCATGCGCTCGCTGAAACCGGCCTCACGCAAATAATCCGCGCCCAGGCGTTCATGGCTGACCACGCCGTAGCCGCCCATGTTTTCCGCACCCTCGGCACACAAATGGCCGATGTCATGAAAGAACGCCGCCAGCACCACTTCATCATCAAAGCCCTCGGCCATTGCCAACTCGGCAGCCTGAGACATGTGCTCGATCTGCGACACCGGCTCGCCGATGTAATCGCTGGTGCCAAAGCGTTCATACAACCCGAACACCCGGGCGACGACTTGCTCGTGACCTGTCATCAAGCTTCCTCCAGCAACTGCGCGATATTGCGCTCGGCCAGCGCCGGGCCGACGCTCATGCCGACGCCCGTGTGCATCAGCGCCACACTCAACCCCGGTGCCGGGCGCAGGAACGAAAACGGCCCCGGCCCCCGAGCACCATAGACGCCCTGCCAGCGCTCGACCACTTGTACCTTGCAGCCCAGCGTCTGCTCGGCGAGTTCAAGCATCCAGTTATCCACTTGCTCGGCGTTGAACGGTGAAGGATCACTGCCGTAATGGTGCGAGTCGCCGATGATCAGTTCGCCGTGCGGCGTCGGGCTGATCAGCAGGTGGATGCCGTTATCGTGCAGGTGCGGTTGCTCGCGCAGAATCTGCGCCTGCACCGCCGCCGCTTCGGGCAGATCGGCGAAGGCGCCGTAGTGCACGCAACTGAGGCCGGTGAGCAAGGCGTGTTGCAGATTCAGATCGATCTGCGGTTTGGCGCGGAGCATTTGCAGGCGGCAGATTTGCGGATCGAGTGCGGCAACCGGCTCGGCGAGCAAGGTCTGATAGTCGTGGCCGGAGCAGACGATGATCTGCTTCGCCGTGTAGCTGCCGGCGGTGCTGTGCAGACGCCCCGGTTCGACGTCGCGAACCAGCGTGGAAAAGTGAAACTCCACGCCAAGGTCGCGGCGCAGGTAATCGATCAGTGCCGGAATCGCTTCGCGTGAATACAGCTGTTGATCGTCCATGCCGTGCAACGCAGCGCGGTGGTGGCTGAACTGGCCGAGATACAGATCGCGCAGGGCAGCGCCGCGCAGCAACTGGATGTTGTAACCGTGTTCCACGGCGCGACCGTTGCAGAAGGCTTCCAGCAGATGTTCCTCGGCTTCAGTACGGGCGAACAGGTAAGAACCGTTGCGCTTGATTTGCAGACCGGCGAGCTGCGCCCAGTCACCCCAGATCTCGCGGCTGGCCTTGGCCAGTTCGAGCATCGTGCCCGGTGGCTGGCCGGTGACCAGCGCCTGGCCGAAGTTGCGCACCGAAGCGCCGAGGGGCGTGGCAGTGCGTTCGAAGACAGCGACCTTGAGGCCGCGTTTGGCGGCGGCGTAGGCGTGGGACAGACCCAGAATACCGGCGCCTACGATTAACAGGTCTTGGTGTTGTGTCATTTAGAAATGTCCTGCATGAGAGACCGCTTTCGCGAGCAGGCTCGCTCCCACAGGGGACTTTTTGTGCCCACAAAATTTGTGTTCACTGGAGATCCAATGTGTCAGCCCCCTCAGAGAATTGTGTTGTGAACACGGTCCAATGTGGGAGCGAGCCTGCTCGCGAAGGGGCCCTGTCAGTCGATAAAGATCTTACTTGGCCGCGACTTTCTCGGATTTGCCGTCATAGCGCTTGCGCCACTCGGTCAGAATCTCGTCGCGGTTCTTCGAGGCCCAGGCAAAGTCGTTCTTGATCAGGCGCTGCTCGTAATCCGCCGGCAATTCGGTCTGCGGCTTGGCGATCCCTGGCTGCGCGAGGACAGCGAAGTTCTCCTTGTACAGATCCATCGCCTCAGCGCTCGCCGAGAAATCAGCCAGTTTCTTCGCCGCCTCTTCATGCGGTGTGCCTTTGATCACGGCGGTCGCTTCAATCTCCCAACCAAGACCTTCCTTCGGCAGGATAATGTCCAGCGGCGCGCCCTGACGCTTCAGCTGTACGGCCGGGTATTCAAAGGAAATGCCGATCGGGAACTCGCCCGCCGCTGCCAGTTTGCAAGGCTTGGAACCGGAGTGAACGTACTGGCCGATGTTCTGGTGCAGACCGTCCATGTACGCCCAGCCCTGCTTCTCGCCGAAGGTTTGCAGCCAGGCACTGACGTCGAGGAAACCGGTGCCGGACGACGCCGGGTTGGGCATGACGATCTTGCCCTTGTACTCAGGCTTGGTCAGGTCCTGCCAGCTCACGGGCTTGGTCAAACCCTGCTTCTCGGCCTCGACGGTATTGAAACAAATGGTCGCGGCCCACACGTCCATGCCGACCCAGGCTGGTGGGTTGGCGGCGTCGCGGTAGTTCGCGCCGATCTTGCCGAGGTCCTTCGGCGCGTAGCTTTGCAGCATGCCTTGCTGATCGAGGATCGCCAGGCTCGAAGCGGCGAGGCCCCACACCGCGTCAGCCTGTGGACGGGCCTTTTCGGCGAGCAGTTTGGCAGTGATGATCCCGGTGGAATCGCGCACCCATTTGATCTCGACGTCCGGGTTGGCCTTTTCGAAGGCTTCCTTGTAGGACTTCAGTTGCTCGGCTTCGAGGGCGGTGTACACCGTCAACTCGGTTTTTGCCGCGAAGGCATTCAGGCTGAAAGTAGCGAGCACAGCAGCGGCCAGGGCCATAGGCTTGAACATGATCGTTTTCCTGTCTTTTGAGTTGAAGGGCAGTTGAAGGTGCAAATCAGTGACCCGGCGCGGTTTGCCGCCAGGCCTGGGAACGGCGCAGCAAGCCGCGCGAAGCCCACGCCAGCAGCAAGGACACGCCCGCCGAGGTGAACAGAATCAGAGTCGACATCGCCGCCGCGCCGCCGACGTTGCCGGCGTCATCCATGTTCAGCACCGCCACCGCCGCGAGGATGGTGTCGGGGCTGTAAAGGAAGATCGCTGCCGACACCGTGGTCATCGCCGAAACGAACAGGTAGCGCACGATGTCCAGCAGCGCCGGCAGGCAGATCGGCACGGTCACGCGCAGGTAGTGGCGGTACAGCGGCGCCTTGAGCGACAGCGCTGCCGCTTCGAACTCGGCATCGAGTTGGCGCAACGCGGTGGTCGCGGTCATCTGCGCGGTGGTCAGATAATGCGCAATGGTGCAGACGATCAGCAGCGTCATCGTCCCGTAGAGCACATGCAGCGGGTTGCCGGTGAGGTTGAAGAAGAAAACGTAACCCAGACCGAGCACCAGCCCCGGCACCGCCATCGGCACGAAACTGAGCATGCGCAGGGCCAGATTGAGGCCGCGCTGGCTGCGGGTTTTCTCCATCAGGTAAGCGCCGGTGAAGATCAGCACGCTACCGATCAGCGCCGTGCCCAGCGCCATCTTCAGACTGTTGCTGTAGGCCAGCCAGCCACCGCCGGCGGTTTCGTTGAACTGGTAATGGTTGAGCGACAGCGACAGGTTGTATGGCCAGAATTTCACCAGCGACGAAAACACCGCCATGCCGAACACCAGAATCAACGCGGCGCTGATCAACAGGACAATCGCCAGATAGCAGCCATCACGCAGCTTCGACGGCGCCGGTTTGAACACCTGCGCCCGACCGCTCATGGAGTCACCGTGACGGCGACGCAACCAGGCGTCGACGCCGAAGCTGAACAGCGCCGGCAGCAACAGCACCATGCCGATCAAGGCGCCGCGACCGAATTGCTGCTGGCCGACCACGGCTTTGTAGGCTTCCAGCGCCAGCACTTGATAGTCGCCACCGACCACCACCGGCACACCGAAATCGGTGATGGTCAGGGTAAACACCAGACAGAACGCAGCAAACACAGCCTGACGCGTCGCCGGCCAGGTGATGCTGCGAAACGCCTTGGCCGGACTGGCGCCCATGCTTGACGCCGCATCGAACAAGCGCGCATCGGCCAGCGACAATGCCGAGAGCAGAATCATCAGCGCATGGGGAAAGGTGTAAATCACCTCACCCAGCACAATCCCCCAGAAGCCGTAGATGTTGTCCGAGAGCAAGCCGCGCAACATGCCCTGATTGCCGAACAGATAGACCAGCGCAATCCCCGGCAGCATCGACGGCGCCATCAGCGGCAGCAGGGAAATCCCGCGCCAGATGCCTTTCGCTGGAATCAGCGTGCGTTGCAACGCGTAGGCAAACAGGTAGGCCAGCGGTACGACGATGGCCGCGACGCTGAGGGAAACTTTCAGGCTGTTGCCGAGCAGCCAGTGGAAATTCTCGCTGCTCACCAACTCCTTCGCCGCCACCCAGCCACCGCCCTGCCCGGCTTCACTGCTGAAACCGCGCCAGAAGATCGCCAGCAACGGCAGCAACACCGCGATACCGAGCAACAGCAGCAAGAGCACTTTGCCGCCGACGACAAAAATGCGGTCGCCGATTTCGGCTTTCGAAGTCTGCCGCACCTGCTTGTGCGGTAGCGGCAGCGCGAGATTGCTGTTCATCAGGCAAACACCTGCAGGCTGCGCGGCGGCAACGCGACCATGATTTGCTGGGCGCCGAGGCGCGGCATGGCTTCCGGGGCGAGTTCGGCGAGCAGCGCGTGGCCGGGCAATTGATCGAGTTCGAAGCTCATGCGGCAGCGATTGCCGAGGAAAGTGATCTCGCGGACTTTGGCCGGGAACAGGTTTTCCTCATGCACCAGCGGGTTGACGTTGATCGCTTCCGGGCGGCAGAACAGTCGGCCCGAGGCGCCGCTCACGCTGCCATCCGCCAGACGCACATTCATCCCGCCAACCCGGGCGTGACTGTCGCTGCTGCGCTGAAACGGCAACCAGTTACCCTGACCGACAAACTCAGCCACGAACGGCGTGGCCGGACGGTTGTAGATGTCCTGCGGGGTGGCGTACTGCTCGACACGGCCGTTGTTCATCACGGCGATGCGGTCGGCCATCAGCATGGCTTCGTCCTGATTGTGGGTGACCATCAGGGTGGTGATGCCGAGATTGCGTTGCAGCTGGCGCAGCTCGGTGCACAGATGCTCGCGCACCCGGGCGTCGAGGGCCGACATCGGCTCATCGAGCAACAGCAGCGACGGTGCCGGCGCCAAGGCCCGAGCGAGAGCAACGCGCTGTTGCTGGCCGCCGGACAACTGGCCGGGGTATTTTTTCTCGCTACCCGTGAGGCCGACCAGTTCCAGCATCTGCCCGACGCGCTGTCGCACTTCGTCGCGACCGCTGCCCGCGAGGCCGTAGGCGATGTTCGCCTCGACGGTCAGATTGGGGAACAGCGCATAGGACTGGAACAGAATCCCGTAGTCGCGGGCTTGCGGGGCGAGGTGCGAGACGTCGCGATCACCGAGGTACAACTCGCCGCTGTCCTGTTTTTCCAGCCCGGCGATGCAGCGCAGCAAAGTGGTCTTGCCGCAGCCCGACGGGCCGAGCAGGCACACCAGTTCACCGGCGGCGACGTCGAGGGAGACGTTATCCAGTGCGGTGAACGCGCCGAAGCGTTTCTGCACGCCGCGCACGTTCATCGGCGCACCGGGGTTGGTCAGGGCAGTTGCGATGGCAGGATTCATGGACAGACCTCATCAAGCAGATGAGGCCAATCCTAGAGTTGTAATGCGTCCGTCATGTGGCAGTGAGGCAAAAACGGCTGATAGTGGTATTCGGGGATTTTGGTTGGAGATCAAAAGATCGCAGCCTTCGGCAGCTCCTACATTGGAATACGTCCCCCTGTAGGAGCTGCCGAAGGCTGCGATCTTTTGATCTTCAAGCCGGGGACATTTCCTGCGCCAACCCAAGAAACGCCGCCGGCAACCGCGCGCCCTTGCGCTCCTTGAGGCAGTAAAGGTACTCAGGAATCTGCGGCGCATTCTCGATGGTCAACACGCGCAACTGCGGATCATGCGGCACTTCCTGCCGGGCAATGATGCTGATGCCGATATTGCGCAACACCGCCTCGCGGATTGACTCACGGCTGCCGATCTCCAGCAACGGCCCGAAACTCACCCCGGCGCTGGCCAGCAACTCTTCCGTCAGCCGCCGCGTGGTTGAACCGGATTCACGCATCAACAACGTATGCCCGGCCAGCGCACTCAACGCGACATGCTCCTGCGCCGCCAGCGGATGATTGCGATGCACCGCCAGCACCAGTGGATCAGTGCCGAGCACCCGGCGAATCAACCGCGCGTCATCGAGCAACTGCGACGAAGCGGCGACGTCCACCCGATAGTCCTCCAGCGCTTCGAGCACCTGTTGCGAGTTGCCGATTTCCACCGACACTTCCACCTGCGGCAAGCGCTCGCGAAAGGTCTTCACCAGATCGAGGATGTAATACGGCGCGGTGGCAGCAATCCGTAACGTGCCCTGCACCTGACCGCTGTTGCGCAGGAAGAACTCGATGTCCGCCTCTTGCTGCAACAGCGCCTTGACCATCGGCAGCAACCGCGCGCCTTCATCACTGACGCTCAGGCGCCGGCCGCCACGGTAGAACAGTTCCACCGAGTACTGGCTTTCCAGATTGCGGATCTGCGTGGTCACGGTCGGTTGGCTTAGGCCGAGCTTCTTCGCCGCCAGCGTGATGCTGCCCAGGCGGGCGACCATGTAAAACGCTTTCAGCTCGGCACTCAGCACAACCATCCCTCATCGTCTATTTGCGCAACAGACGCAAACCGTTGAACACCACCAACAGACTCACGCCCATGTCGGCGAACACCGCCATCCACATGGTGGCAAGTCCGGCGAAGGTTACCCCAAGAAAGATAGCCTTGATCACCAGTGCCAACGCGATGTTCTGTTTCAGGATGCTCGCAGTGTTGCGCGACAGGCTGATGAACGCGGGGATCTTGCGCAGATCGTCGTCCATCAGGGCGACATCGGCGGTTTCGATCGCGGTGTCGGTGCCGGCCGCCGCCATGGCAAAACCGATCTCGGCGCGGGCCAGTGCCGGGGCGTCGTTGATGCCGTCGCCGACCATGCCGACGCGATGGCCCTGCTTGTACAGGTCTTCAATGGCTTGCAGTTTATCGGTCGGCAGCAAGTCGCCCTTGGCCTGATCGATGCCGACCTGCGCCGCGATCGCCTGCGCGGTGTGGACGTTGTCGCCGGTGAGCATCAGGGTTTTCACGCCCAGTGCATGCAGCTGGCGGATTGCTTCACGGCTGGTTTCCTTGACGGTGTCGGCCACGGCGAACAGCGCCAGCGGGCCAGAGCTGTCGAGCAGCAGCACCACCGACTTGCCCTGTTTCTCTAGGGCGAAGAGTTTTTCTTCCAGCGCTGGCGAGCACAGGCTCAACTCTTCGACCAGACGATGGTTGCCCAAGTGGTAGGTCTGGCCGTTGATTTCGCCTTTGACGCCACGCCCGCCCAACGCTTCAAAGTTATCCACACTCAGCGCCGCGAAGTTTTTATCCACAGCCGCATTGGCGATCGCCAGCGATACCGGGTGATCAGAGCGTGCGGCCAATGCCGCGGCAATCGCCGGCGCAGTGGCATCGGCGGTCGGATCGAGCGACAGGTAATCGGTTTGCACCGGTTTGCCGTGGGTGATCGTCCCGGTTTTATCCAGCGCCAGATAATCGAGCTTGAAACCGCCCTCCAGGTACACGCCGCCCTTGACCAGAATGCCTTTGCGCGCCGCCGCCGCGAGGCCGCTGACGATGGTCACCGGGGTCGAAATCACCAATGCACATGGGCACGCGACCACCAGCAACACCAGCGCACGGTAGATCCAGTCAAACCACACCGCGCCCATGAACAGCGGCGGAATGATCGCCACAGCCAGGGCAAACACAAACACCACGGGCGTGTAGATTTTCGAGAATTGATCGACGAAGCGCTGGGTCGGCGCACGCGCGCCTTGCGCCTGTTCGACGGCGTGGATGATGCGCGCCAGGGTCGAGTTGTTCGCCGCTGCAGTAACCAAGTACTCCAGCGAACCGGCCTGGTTGATGGTGCCAGCGAAGACTTTGTCGCCGACGGTTTTTTCTACCGGCAGGCTTTCCCCGGTGATCGGCGCCTGGTCGATGGTCGAACTGCCGCTGACCACTTCGCCGTCCAGCGCTATGCGCTCGCCGGGTTTTACTCGCACACGGGCGCCGAGTTCGACGCTTTTAACCTCTTGTTCGATCCAGTTGCCGTCGGCTTGCTGCACCGTGGCCTGCTCCGGAGTCATCTGCATCAGGCCACTGATGGCGTTACGGGCGCGATCCAGGGAGCGCGCTTCGATCAGCTCGGCCACGGTGAACAGGAACATCACCATCGCCGCTTCCGGCCATTGGCCAATGAGGATGGCACCGGTCACGGCGATGCTCATCAGCGCGTTGATGTTGAGGTTGCGGTTCTTCAGGGCGATCCAGCCCTTTTTGTAAGTGGTCAGGCCCCCGCTGAGGATCGACACCAGCGCAATGATCGCCACCACCCAGGTCGGCGCGGCGCTGGTGAAGTGGATCACTTCGGCGGAGAGTGCGCCGACACCGGACAGCGCCAGCGGCCACCAGTGTTTTTTCACCGGTGCCGGGGCTGGCGCCTCGACGCCCGCCTCCAGCGGCTCGGCGTGCATGCCGAGGGATTTGATCGCCTCGGTGATCGGTTCGATACTTGGCAGATTGTGGGTAACGCCAAGCACACGGTTGATCAGGTTGAATTCCAGCTGCTCAACGCCGGCGAGTTTGCCGAGCTTGTTCTGGATCAGCGTCTGCTCGGTCGGGCAGTCCATCGCTTCGATGCGGAAGCTGCTCAGCCGCGCATCGGCGCTGGTCTTTTCACTCAATTGCACCCGCGCAGGCGTGGCAGCTTTCGACGCGCAGCAGGCATCGCCGCCGTGGTCATGTTTATGCACAGGCTGCAATTTATGGCTGTGATCGTGCCCCGCGTGGGGCTTGTGGGTGTGCTGGGAATCGCTCATTGGTCGCGTCCATGAAGGTGCCTGTTGCCAAGTAAAGACCCTGTAGCCACTATAGGGTCAAGCACCCATTTGGAGATGACCGTCATGAAGATCGGAGAACTGGCCAAGTTGACCGACTGCGCCGTGGAAACCATCCGCTACTACGAGCGCGAAAACCTGCTGCCGGAACCGGCGCGCAGCGACGGCAACTACCGCGTCTACACCCAGGCCCACGCCGAACGCCTGACCTTTATCCGCAACTGCCGCACCCTCGACATGACCCTCGAAGAAATCCGCAGCCTGCTCGCCTTGCGCGACAGCCCGCAGGATCAATGCGAGAGCGTCAATGCATTGATCGACGAGCATATCCAGCATGTGAAGGCGCGAATTGATGGGTTGCTGGCGTTGCAGACACAGTTGCTCGACCTGCGCCAACGGTGTGGCGAAGGGCCGATGGCCGATCAATGCGGGATTTTGCAGCGGTTGGAAGTGAGTGGCGGGGTGGTGGCGACGGAGGTCGAACATTCCCATGTCGGCAGAAGTCATGGGCATTAGTCCTTCGTCGCCGATAGCGCTTACACCAGTTTGAACTCCATTACGCCACGGGAACCCATGCCATAGGCCAGTCCGGGGACCATACCGGACCCCAGGAAAAGACTGCAGAACAGATGAACAGTCTCGCCACGATGCGCCTGATAGACCGAGGGCTCAATCCGAAAACTGTGCGATGAATCGGGGCTGACCGTCAGTTTGCGCTGGTAGTCGCGCCAGGCGCCGGCCTGTCCGCCGCTTGTACTGCTTTTCCAGAACATTTCAATGGCGTTGTTGGTTCTCAGGTTTTCAATCCGTGGAATGGTCAGGCAAACGCCCTCGGGATGCCGATCGATTTCAAGGACGCCTTGCGCGACGGCATCAATAAAAACCGGGCCGGTCTGTGCCAGTTCCGGCGCGAACGTCATATACAACGACGAGGAGGGCAAAAAGCCTTTCTCTCTTTCAATGACAAAAAAGACTTCGACCCGATCGCCGGCGAACGTCCTTGCGATCTCGTCGGTAACCGCAAAATGCAAAGGGATGTAACTCACCACGGTCTGAGGCTCGGATCTATAGCTACCGCCGGAACCACCGAGTGCGTTCCATTGCACCCGAACCTGATCGCCAATCCGGAAATCCTGCTCATTGACCGACACACCGACACGCAGCGAGTCGATGAAAATCGGCGCGCCATTGAATATTTCCATGGGCACCACGCATCCCCATGGATCAATACTCGGAATGGCATGGAACAGCCCCGAACGGCTTTCACAGCCGATAAACGGCCAACTGTTCAACTGCTTCGATCCGGTGGGTGCAAAACCGAAAAAGACCTCCGAGAACCCAGCCGTTGCGCCAGATGCTGTACTTGTCATGATGAAGCTCCTGAAATGAAAAAAGAGGGTGTTTGACTGACCTACGTCCATTAGGCCCGTGATCAGTCAAGCACCCTCTCTTTCATTTGCCTACTGTCAGACATGACAGTCTGCTAGACCAGCACCGAATATAAACGCCTTTGCGCCTTCTTTCAGACCGCCATCGGCGCGGTCATTGGCGCGTGGTGCTCATAACCTTCCAGCGAAAAATCGCTCGGCTCGACCAGCTCCAGCCATTCCGGCTGATACACGCCGGTCTTGGCAAACTCCGGCACACGATCGGAGATCTTCAGCTTCGGCATGGCAAACGGCTCGCGCTTGAGCTGTTCGTTGAGCATGTCCAGATGGTTCTCGTAGACGTGCGCATCACCAATGAAATAGGTGAACCAGCGCGGCGTGTAGCCGGTCAGGCGACCGATCAGGCTCAGCAGCGCGGCGCCCTCGGTGAGGTTGAACGGCGTGCCCAGGCCCAGATCGTTGGAACGGATGTAGAGGGTCAGAGAAATCTCTTTGGTCTCGACGTTCGGGTGGAACTGGTACAGCAGATGGCATGGCGGCAGGGCCATTTCATCGAGCTGCGCGACGTTCCAGCCGTGGAACAGGATACGGCGGCTGCCCGGATCGTTGATGATCGTGTCGACGCACTGGCGCACCTGATCGATGGCTTTGTACAACACCACATAGGCCTGACCGTCTTCTTCGCCCTGGGCGATCTGCTTGTAGCCATTGCTCAAGGTTTGTTCGATGGCGGCGGTGTTACTCAGCGGGATCTGCTTGTACGCCGGCCATTTGCGCCATTGCACGCCGTAGATTTCGCCGAGGTCGTCGTCGCCCTGACGGAACGGGTTGGCCAGCCACTGCGCGTTTTCGTTGGCGTTCTGGTCCCAGACCTTGCAGCCCAGCGCACGAAATTCAGCGGCGTTGTTCACGCCACGGAGAAACCCGCACATCTCGCCAATGGCCGATTTGAAGGCCATTTTGCGCGTGGTGATCGCCGGAAAACCTTCCTGCAGATCGAAACGCAGCATCGCACCCGGGAAACTGATGGTGTTGATGCCGGTGCGGTTGGCCTGTTTGGTGCCGTTCTGAATGACGTGCGAGACCAGTTCGAGATATTGCTTCATGAGTTACCTGTGTCCTTTGAGCCCCGGCGTCGCGCGCCGGGGTTCGTAGTTTAAGCCGTCGGCGCGAGCGGTGCTGCCGGTGCGCGACGATAGGCCAGCCAGATCAGGAACAGCCCGCCGACGATCATCGGCACGCAGAGCACCTGGCCCATGGTCAGCCAGTTCCAGGCCAGATAGCCCAGTTGCGCATCCGGCACGCGAACGAACTCGACGATGAAACGGAAGATGCCGTAGAACAGCGCGAACATGCCGGAAACGGCCATGGTCGGGCGCGGCTTGCGCGAGAAAATCCACAGGATCAGGAACAGCGCCACGCCTTCGAGCGCGAACTGATACAACTGCGACGGATGACGCGGCAGTTGCGCCGGGTCGCTGAACGGCGGGAAGACCATCGCCCACGGCACGTCGGTGGCCTTGCCCCACAGCTCGGCGTTGATGAAGTTGCCGATACGTCCGGCGCCCAGGCCGATCGGCACCATCGGTGCGACGAAGTCCATCAACTGGAAGAACGACTTGCCGTTGCGCTTGCCGAACCACAAGGCCGCCAGCATCACGCCGATGAAACCGCCGTGGAACGACATGCCGCCCTTCCACACTTCGAAAATCAGCGTCGGGTTGGCCAGGTAAGCGCTCAGATCGTAGAACAGCACATAGCCCAGACGTCCGCCGACAATCACGCCCATCGACAGCCAGAAGATCAGATCGGAGAGCTTCTCCTTGGACCAGGTCGGGTCGAAGCGGTTGAGCCGGCGCGACGCCAGCAGCCACGCACCGCCGATGCCGACGAGGTACATGAGACCGTACCAGTGGATTTTCAGCGGACCGATGGCCAGGGCCACCGGGTCGATCTGCGGGTAAGGCAGCATTGCGACTCCTCGTTAGAGTTGAAACCAAAATTCCCGGGCGACGCTGCCACCTCAGGATTAAGCCAGGATT
The DNA here is from genome assembly GCF_031931925.1 of Pseudomonas sp. rhizo66. Lineage (NCBI taxonomy): Bacteria > Pseudomonadati > Pseudomonadota > Gammaproteobacteria > Pseudomonadales > Pseudomonadaceae > Pseudomonas > Pseudomonas sp. rhizo66. The sequence goes on along the minus strand of NZ_JAUJWZ010000011.1, from coordinate 15,532 downwards.
GCGACGCGGTTAAAGCAGGAAGCTCAAGCCCACGCTGAACAGCAAAGCGGCGAACAGCCGTTTCAGCAAGCGCGGCGACAATCTGTGCGCCAAACGCGCGCCGATGCGGGCGAAGACCATGCTTGTGAGGGCGATGCCCAACAACGCCGGCAAATAGACAAAACCGAGACTATGCGGTGGCAACAACGGATCGTGCCAGCCCAGAATCATGAAACTTAATGCACTGACCAAAGCGATCGGCAGACCGCAGGCCGATGACGTCGCCACCGCTTGCTGCATCGGCACGCTGCGCCAGGTCAGGAACGGCACGGTCAGCGAACCGCCGCCCACCCCGAAAATCGCCGAGGCCCAGCCGATCACACTGCCGGCCACAGTAAGACCGAGTTTGCCCGGCACCGTTCGGCTGGCCTTGGGTTTGATGTCCAGGGCCAGTTGCACGGAAATCACCAGGGCAAACACACCGATGATTTTTTGCAGGTTGGGTCCGGAGATCGCTTCCGCGGTCAGCGCACCGAGACCGGCGCCAATCAGAATACCCACGGCCATCCACATGAAGATCGGCCAGCGCACTGCGCCACGACGGTGATGTTCACGCACGGCGTTGACCGAGGTGAAGATGATCGTAGCCAGCGACGTCCCGACCGCCAGATGGGTAAGGATCGACTGATCAAAGCCCTGCAGAGTGAAACTGAACACCAGCACCGGGACAATAATGATCCCGCCGCCAACCCCGAACAGCCCGGCCAGCACGCCCGCACAGGCGCCCAGCGCCAGATAGAGCAGAAATTCCATGACCGTCTCCCCAGACCGCATCCGCAAAACCGGAGCGGCATGGTAACGGATGCACACCCTTTGGCTCCACTGGCGATGGATGCACGGACGCCGGATGCGTAGAGTGAGCAAAAAACACACAAGGACCACCTTATGTGCCTGATTGTTTTCGCCTGGCGCCCCGGCCATGCCCAGCCGCTGATCGTCGCGGCCAACCGTGACGAGTTCTACGCCCGGCCAAGCCTGCCACTGGCGCCCTGGCCGGAGGCGCCGCATGTGCATGCCGGACGTGATCTTGAGGCCGGCGGCACCTGGCTGGGGATTGGCGCCAACGGACGCTTTGCCGCGCTGACCAATATTCGCGATCCGCATCAACCGCCGGCACGCAAGTCACGGGGTGAGTTGGTGGCGCGGTTTCTGACCGCTGATGCGTCAATTGATGATTATTTGAGCGATGTGGTCGGACGTGCGCCGGAATATGCCGGGTTCAACCTGCTGCTGGGCAACAGCCATGAGCTGTGGCACTTCAATGCGCGGATGTCGGAACCGGTAATGCTGGAGCCGGGGGTTTACGGGCTATCAAATGCGGGGCTGGATACGCCGTGGCCGAAACTGCTCAAAGCCAAGGCTGCACTGACTGCAGTGCTGGATGATCCGCAGCCTGAGCGGTTGCTGGAGCTGCTGGGCGATGCGCAGACGGCGCCGTTTGCCGAATTACCGGATACCGGGGTGGGCCTGGCGACGGAATCATTGTTGTCGAGTGTGTTTATTGCCAGCCAGAGTTACGGCACGCGGGCGAGTACGGCGTTGATCGTGAAGGCGGATGGGTCGCGGCGGATGGTCGAGCGGAGTTTTGGGCCGTATGGCGGACATCTTGGGGAAGTTGAGCTTTGCGTCTAAGAGCAAACCCTCACCCCAGCCCTCTCCCGGAGGGAGAGGGGGCCGACCGAGGTGTCTTGAGCCATGCATCGACCTGAAAGACCGAGTCGACTATGGATTCGGTAAAGCACTTTCAGGTCGAGTCGACTTTGGATTCGGCACAGCACTTTCAGGTCGGCGTAGTTCTGCAGCATCCCCCAATCAGTCCCCTCTCCCTCCGGGAGAGGGTTAGGGTGAGGGGCTTTTGATCTTTAGACGGCTTTGACGACCGCCGGCGGATGCATCTTCGACAACCCGAGGTTCTTCAGCGCCAATTGCAGCGAGCTGTGGATAACTTGCGGGTTATCAATGGTCATCAGCTCCGCCAGCAACTCCTGAGCCTTGCTCAGATTCACCTGACGCAACATCCACTTCACCTTCGGCAAGTTGGTGGCGTTCATCGACAGGCTGTCGAAACCCATCGCCATCAACAGCACCGCCGCCGCCGGATCACCGGCCATTTCGCCGCAGATACTCACCGGTTTGCCTTCGGCATGGGCATCGCGCACCACGGTTTGCAGGGCTTGCAGCACCGCCGGATGCAGGTAGTCGTAAAGATCGGCCACACGCGGGTTGTTACGATCGACTGCCAGCAGATACTGGGTCAAGTCGTTGGAACCGACGGACAGGAAGTCGACCATTCGCGCCAGTTCCTTGGTCTGGTACACCGCCGCCGGAATCTCGATCATCACGCCAATCGGCGGCATCGGCACGTCGGTGCCTTCGTCGCGCACTTCGCCCCAGGCCCGGTGGATCAGGTGCAGGGCTTCTTCGAGTTCGTGAGTGCCGGAGATCATCGGCAGCAGAATCCGCAGGTTGTTCAGGCCTTCGCTGGCCTTGAGCATCGCGCGGGTCTGCACCAGGAAGATTTCCGGGTGGTCGAGGGTGACGCGAATGCCGCGCCAACCGAGGAACGGGTTGTCTTCCTTGATCGGGAAGTACGACAGCGACTTGTCACCGCCGATGTCGAGGCTGCGCATGGTCACCGGTTGCGGGTGGAACGCGGCGAGCTGCTCGCGGTAGATCGCCAGTTGCTCCTTCTCGCTCGGGAAGCGCTGGTTGATCATGAACGGCACTTCGGTGCGGTACAGGCCGACACCTTCGGCGCCGCGCTTCTGCGCCCGCGCCACATCGGCCAACAGGCCGGTGTTGACCCACAGCGGCATGCGGTGACCGTCGAGGGTCACGCACGGCAGGTCGCGCAGGGTGTCGAGGCCCAGCGCCAGTTGTTTCTCTTCTTCGACGACTTCGGCGAACTGCTTGCGCAGCACTTCGCTCGGGTTGGTGTAAACCTCGCCGCGTGTGCCGTCGACGATCATTTCGATGCCGTCGACCTTGGCGTACGGCAGGTCGACCAGACCCATGACCGTCGGAATGCCCATCGCACGGGCGAGGATCGCGACGTGGGAGTTACCCGAGCCGAGTACCGAAACCAGACCGACCAGCGTGCCTTCCGGCACCTCGCCGAGCATTGCCGGCGTCAGCTCTTCGCTGACCAGAATGGTTTTTTCCGGGTAGACCAGGTTCTGCTGGCGCTCTTCCTGCAAATAGGCGAGCAGGCGGCGACCCAGGTCTTTGACGTCTGAGGCACGCTCACGCAGGTAGGCGTCGTCCATCAGTTCGAAACGGTTGACGTGCTCAGTGACCACCTGACGCAGCGCGCCCTGCGCCCACTGGCCGGTCTTGATCACGGTGGTGATTTCGCTGCCGAGCGAGGCATCGTCGAGCATCATCAGGTAGACGTCGAACAGCGCGCGCTCTTCCGGGCGCAACTGGGTCGCGAGCTTGGCGGACAACGCGCGCATGTCGGCGCGCACGCCTTCGATGGCAGTCTTGAACAGCGCAAGCTCAGCGTCGATGTCGGTGATGGTCTTGTCCGGCACCACGTCGAGATCGGCCGGCGGCAGCATGACCACGGCGGTACCGACGGCGGCACCCGGCGAACCCGGCACGCCAACGAACTTGGCTTCCTGAATCCCTTTGCCCTGACGGCCCAGACCACGGATCGAACCGGTGGCCTCGGCGTGGGCGATAACCCCGGCGAGCTGCGCGCTCATGGTCACGAGGAAGGCTTCTTCACCTTCGTCGAACTGGCGGCGTTCTTTTTGCTGGATGACCAACACGCCGACGACGCGGCGGTGGTGAATGATCGGTGCACCGAGGAACGAGGCGTAACGCTCTTCACCGGTTTCGGCGAAGTAGCGGTAGCGCGGGTGATCCGCGGCGTTTTCGAGGTTCAGGGGTTCTTCACGCGTGCCGACCAGACCGACCAGACCTTCGTTGGGTGCCATGCTGACCTTGCCGATCGAGCGCTTGTTCAAGCCCTCGGTAGCCATCAGGACGAAGCGGTTGGTCTCGGGATCAAGCAGGTAGACCGAGCAGACCTGGCTGCCCATGGCCTCTTTGACGCGCAACACAATAATCCCCAACGCCGCCTTGAGATCCTTGGCGGAGTTAACTTCCTGGACGATCTTGCGCAGCGTATTGAGCATGGCTCGGGGTCGAACTCCGTCGTCAGTCGCGCGCTAAAAGGCGCGGGGCAAGCTCTTTGAGGGCGCGGCGATACACCTCGCGCTTGAATGTCACCACCTGGCCCAACGGATACCAATAGCTGACCCAGCGCCAGCCATCGAACTCCGGTTTACCGGTCAAATCCATCCGCACCCGCTGCTCGTTGGAGATCAGGCGCAGGAGAAACCATTTCTGTTTCTGGCCGATGCACAGCGGTTGGCTGTGCGTACGCACCAGACGTTGCGGCAAACGATAGCGCAACCAGCCCCGGGTACAGGCCAGTATTTCAACATCTTCACGTTCCAGGCCAACTTCTTCGTTCAGCTCGCGGTACAAGGCGTCTTCCGGCGTCTCTTCAGGGTTGATTCCCCCTTGCGGAAACTGCCAGGCATCTTGATTGATACGGCGAGCCCATAGCACCTGGCCGGCGTCATTCGTCAGAATGATCCCGACATTGGGGCGGAAACCATCGGGGTCGATCACGGCAACAACCTCGCAAACGCATGTCGTCGCATTGTTCCACAAAGGTTGATAAGGCGGCAACGAGGCTTCCTACCTTATGTGCACTCTTGTGAAAAGACCGTATTCTTGTCGCCTTTTTACTGACTTTTCAGCGGGTAACTGCAATGCGCCTGGCTCTATTCGATTTGGACAACACCCTTCTGGGCGGCGACAGCGATCACGCCTGGGGCGACTATCTGTGTGAACGCGGCTTCCTCGACCCGATTGCGTACAAGGCGCGCAACGACGAGTTCTATCAGGATTACCTGGCCGGCCAACTGGATAACGCCGCGTACCTGAACTTCTGCCTGGAGATCCTCGGCCGCACCGAAATGGCCGTGCTCGAGCAATGGCACAACGATTACATGCGCGACTGCATCGAACCGATCGTGCTGCCGAAGGCGCTGGAACTGCTGAAACAACACCGCGATGCCGGCGACAAACTGGTGATCATCACCGCGACCAACCGCTTCGTCACCGCACCGATTGCCGTGCGCCTGGGCGTTGAAACCCTGATCGCCACCGAATGCGAAATGATCGACGGCCGCTACAGCGGACGCAGCACCGATGTCCCGTGCTTCCGCGAAGGCAAGGTAACGCGCCTGAACCGTTGGCTGGAAGAGACCGGGTATTCGCTGGACGACAGCTATTTCTACAGCGACTCGATGAATGATTTGCCGCTGCTGGAGCAGGTGGCGAATCCCGTCGCGGTCGATCCGGATCCGAATTTGCGTGCCGAAGCCGAAAAGCGTGGCTGGCAGGTGATCAGTCTGCGCAACTGATTACGCCATCGCTGGCAAGCCAGCTCCCACAGGTTTCGCGGGCGTTCACAAAATCTGTGCTCACCGAAAAGCCCTGTGGGAGCTGGCTTGCCAGCGATTGGAGCAAATCGGTCTCAAGCCTTAAACAGGCTTGGCCCCCATCAACGCCGCAACGGCGAGAAATCCGACGCCGCTGACAATCGCCAGTGCCAGATTGAATTTCCGATTGCCGACCCCGCTCGTCCACAGCCGATTCAGCCGAACCAGCAGCCAGACCGCACTGAACGTGGCCACGGCATAGATCACGCTGGAACCCAGAATCCACAACTGCCCCAATGGCCAGCCAATCAGATGCACCAACCACCAGCCGGTGAAGGGCATGCTGAACATGCCGATCAGCATCAAACACCAGATAAACAGCCAGGGACGCTGCATCGTGCTGGCCGGCCCTTCGCTGCGATTACGCCAGGTCAGGGCGGCGAGTCCCAGCCCGCTCGCGAGGATCACCACGGTCGCCGCGACGTGAAGGACTTTCAGGGTGGTCAGGGTTTCCATGTGTTCGTCTTCCTTGGGCCATGCCCATCAGCGTAGCCGCTCAGCCAAGAAACAGCTGATAGGCCGGGTTCTCGCTTTCGTCCCAGTACGGGTAGCCGATTTCCTCAAGCGCTGCCGGCACCAGATGACGCTCATCGTGCGGGACTTGCAGGCCGGCGACCACGCGGCCATCGGCAGCACCGTGGTTGCGGTAGTGAAACATCGAGATATTCCAGCGCCCACCGAGCTTGTTGAGGAAGTTGAACAGCGCGCCCGGACGCTCCGGGAACTCGAAGCGGAACACCACTTCGTCAATCACGTGCGCCGCGTGGCCGCCGACCATGTGGCGGATGTGCAGTTTGGCCAGTTCGTTGTCGGTCAGGTCGAGCACCGGGAAACCCTGTTCGGTGAGGCTCGCCAGCAATGCACTGCGCGGGTCGTTTTCCGGGTGGGTCTGCACGCCAACGAAGATGTGCGCTTCGCTGCCGGTGTTGTAGCGGTAGTTGAATTCGGTGATCTGACGCTTGCCGATCGCTTCGCAGAACGCCTTGAAACTGCCGGCCTTCTCGGGGATGGTCACGGCAATGATCGCTTCGCGGCCTTCACCCAGCTCGGCGCGTTCGGCGACGTGGCGCAAGCGATCGAAGTTGACGTTGGCGCCGGAGTCGATGGCTACGAAGGTCTGGCCGCTGACGCCGCGCAACTCGACGTATTTCTTGATCCCGGCCACGCCCAAAGCGCCTGCAGGTTCGGTGATCGAGCGGGTATCGTCGTAGATATCCTTGATCGCTGCACAGATCTCGTCGGTGCTGACGGTGATCACTTCATCGACGTAGTCTTTGCAGATATCGAAGGTGTGCTGGCCGATCTGCGCCACTGCTACGCCGTCCGCGAAGATGCCCACGGTCGGCAGCACCACGCGCTCGCCGGCAGCCATCGCCGCTTGCAGACAGTTGGAATCATCCGGTTCAACGCCGATGACTTTGATGTCCGGGCGCAGGTATTTCACATACGCAGCGATGCCGGCGATCAGACCACCGCCGCCGACCGGAACGAAAATCGCGTCCAGCGGCTGCGGGTGCTGGCGCAGAATTTCCATCGCCACGGTGCCCTGCCCGGCAATGGTGTGCGGATCATCGTATGGGTGGATGTAGACGTAGCCTTTTTCATCGACCAGTTTCAGCGAATAAGCCAGGGCTTCCGGGAAGGAATCACCGTGCAGCACCACCTTGCCGCCACGCGAACGCACGCCTTCGACTTTGATCTCCGGGGTGGTCTTGGGCATGACGATGGTGGCTTTGACGCCCAGCACTTTCGCCGCCAGGGCCAGACCTTGCGCATGGTTGCCCGCCGACGCGGTGACCACGCCACGGGCGCGCTCTTCGTCAGTCAGCTGGGTCAGCTTGTTGTAGGCGCCGCGAATCTTGAACGAGAACACCGGCTGCAAGTCTTCACGCTTGAGCCAAATGTCATTGCCCAGCCGCTCGGAGAGCTGACGAGCGTTCTGCAACGGGGTTTCTACGGCAACGTCATAAACGCGCGAGGTGAGGATCTTCTTGACGTACTGTTCGAGCATCGGAAAGCATCACTGAGCGGGTTGGGCAGGGCCAAGGAGTCTAACCCGGCTTTTGCCCGGACGACCACACGAATCCAGAGGTTTTAGCCGCGCTTGCGGCTATAATGCCGGCCTTTCCGTTATCACCTTGCCCGCTTCCGGAGCCCGCATGACCCAGGATCAACTCAAACAGGCAGTGGCTCAGGCCGCCGTCGACTTCATCCTTCCGAAACTCGACGACAAGAGCATCGTTGGGGTCGGCACCGGCTCCACCGCCAACTGCTTCATCGACGCGCTGGCCCAGCACAAGGGCGCATTCGATGGCGCCGTCGCCAGTTCCGAAGCCACCGCCGCGCGCCTCAAGGGTCACGGGATTCCGGTGTATGAACTGAACACCGTCAGCGACCTGGAGTTCTACGTCGACGGCGCTGACGAAAGCGACGCGCACTTGAACCTGATCAAGGGCGGCGGCGCCGCATTGACCCGCGAGAAGATCGTTGCCGCCGTGGCCAAGACCTTCATCTGCATCGCCGACGCCAGCAAACTGGTGCCGGTACTGGGCGAGTTCCCGCTGCCGGTCGAAGTGATCCCGATGGCCCGCAGCCACGTTGCCCGCCAACTGGTGAAACTGGGCGGCGATCCGGTGTACCGCGAAGGCGTGCTGACGGACAACGGCAACATCATCCTGGACGTGTTCAACCTGCAGATCACCAACCCGGTGGAGCTGGAAGCGCAGATCAATGCAATTGTCGGCGTGGTGACCAACGGGCTGTTCGCGGCGCGTCCGGCGGACCTGTTGTTGCTGGGTACCAGTGAAGGTGTGAAAACCCTCAAGGCTGAGTAAGCCCAGACTGCCCACCCTTTATTGGCAGACGAATAAACCTGTGGGAGCGAGCCTGCTCGCGAAAGCGCCAGTTCAGCCAACATTTTCATTGGCTGACACGACGCCTTCGCGAGCAGGCTCGCTCCCACAGTGTTTTGGGGTGTTGATTAGTTCGGGGCTGGTTTTTTGAAGACGTAAAACAGGTTCGGCTCACTCACCAGATACAACGTCCCGTCATCATCCATCGCTATGCCTTCGGCCTGCGGCACGGTTTTCTTCAAACCCTGCCGGCCGCCACTGATGGACATGGTGCTCAACGGGCGCCCGTCAACATCCAGTTCCAGAATCAGCCGTGACTCATCCGACAGCGCCAGCAGATGCCCGCTGCGCTCGTCGTACTGCAGACTCGACAGATCGCGCACAAACATCCCGGCGTCACGCTTTGGATCGTTGATCACATGCACCGCGTAGGACTTCTCCGGATTGAAGTGCGGAAAACCGTGCACTTCGTAGATCAGCATCGGATTACGCTCTTTCGCAACAAACAGACGCTTGCCCACCGAGTCGTAAGCCAGGCCTTCGAAGCCCTTGTTGCCGGCCATGTGCACGCCGAGGGTCATCTGCTCGGCGTCCGCCGCGTCGAGGAAGGTGGTGTCGTCCTCCAGGTGAATCTTGATCAGCCGCTGCTGGCGCTCGTCAGTGATCACGTAAGTGTCAGCGCTGATGTACTCGACCGCCTCCGGATCGCCGAAGCCAATCAGGGCGATGCGCCGCAGGATCTTGCCTTCCAGCGACAACTCGACCAGTTCGGCATTCTTGTTGGTCACGGTAAACAGGCTTTTGCGCACCGGATCGAAGGTCAGCGCCGAAACATCGGCCTCCAGCCCATCGATCACCCGTGCCTCGATGTCTACGCGATATTGATCCAGGCCGATGGCCTGACTGTTCAGCGGCTGCCACAGAGTATGCAGGTTGAACCAGGCGCGCTCGAAAAGGCGCATGTATTGGCCGATCGCGACCAACGCGATCAGGGCAATCACCGACAGGATGATAATCAAAGGCTTGGGGCGGGCAAGTCGACGCATTCGGGCGGGCTCGGAATCAAAACAGGCGGATGAAATATCACGCCTGTCTGAACTGAAGCTTAATGGCCACTTGCCTGTCAGGACAATCAGACTTGTCTGAAATTGCCGCGAGGACAGTTATTGCTGTTTTTCGAAGCGATAAAACAAGTTCGGCTCGCTGACCATGTACAGCGTGCCCGCCTCGTCCATGGTCACGCCTTCGGCGCGGGGGATGGTGTTTTTCAGACCGTTGAAGCCACCGAGCAGGGTCATGAAGCTGACCTGTTCGCCCTTCTCGTCCAGTTCCAGCAGCAAGTGCGAATCAGCAGACAGCACCAGCGTATGACGCGTGCGCGGATCGATTTCCAGCGCCGAGAGGTTGCGAATATCCAGTTCATCACTGGCGAGTTTTTGCTTGTCGCCCTTGAGGATCTGGCTGCCATCGCTTTTCCAGGTAAACAGCGCTGGTGGCCGCTCCTCACCCAGCAGTAATTGCTGGTTGTGCGCATCCCAGGTAATTGCCTCGAAGGCCTTGTTCTGATCTTTCGAAGGGCCGAGATCGTATTTCGGGAAATCGGCGATGTTCAATTCGCGGGTGTCAGCGTCGACCTTGACGATCGACAGCATGTGCTGACGCTCATCGACGATGGCCATCAGGCCATTTTCCATGACGGTCAGGCCTTCCGGATTGCTCCAGCCCACCAGCGGCATCTTGCGCAACACCTCGCCTTGCAGCGTCAGCTCGGCGAGAAACGGGTTTTTACCCATCACCGAAAACAGCGTTTTGGTCTGCGGGTTGTACGACAGATCCGAGGCTTCGTCCTTCTCCATACCCGTCAACGGCTTGGCATCGATCACTACCCGGTAGTCCGGCAGCCAGATGCTGTCTTTCTGCTCGGCCTGGCTTTCGAAGCGCTCCTGCAGCCACAACACACCGCGATCATCCCAATGCATGGCAAACGCCAGGGCATAGGCGGCGGCAAGCACCAGCAATAGCCAGACATACCAACGCAGGGCGAAACGTGAACGGCGGGTGGGCTTGAGCTGAGTTTGAGATGACATCGATGGACGCGTTCCGAAAATTCAGGCTATGGGTAATAGCACAAAGAGGCCGGCTCAGACGCCAGAATGAGAGGAATTATCCGTACACGATGTGAAAAAAACGGCAAATGGCGGGATTGTCGTGTGTTGCCCGCCATCTTCAGGGCATCACAAAACAATGTGGGAGCGAGCCTGCTCGCGAAGGCAGAGTGTCAGTCAACGATGATGTCGACTGACCTGACGCTTTCGCGAGCAGGCTCGCTCCCACAGGGGATTTGCAGTGTGGCGATTAGCGCACGCTGCTGGTGAAGCTGCTCGCGCCGACCAGTTCGAGGACGATGTCATCACCAACGTTCAGCGGGCCGACACCCACTGGCGTGCCGGTGAGGATCACGTCACCGGCCTGCAGCGAGAAGCAACCCGCCATGTGCTGGATCATCGGCACGATCGGGTTGAGCATCGCGCTGCTGTTGCCGTCCTGACGCACTTCGCCGTTGATGGTCAGGCGAATGCCAATGTCGGTCAGGTCAGCGAAGGTGCTGCCGACCACGAACGGGGCAAGCACCGCCGCGCCGTCGAACGACTTGGCGATTTCCCACGGCAGGCCTTTGGCTTTCAGTTCGGCTTGCTTGTCACGCAGGGTCAGGTCGAGCGCCGGGGCGAAACCGGAAATAGCGTCGAGCACTTCTTCACGGCTCGGCCTGGTCGACAACGGTTTGCCGATCAACACGGCGATTTCCGCTTCGTAGTGCACCGAACCGCGTTCGGTCGGAATGCTGAAACCACCTTCAAGCGGCACCACGCAACTGCCCGGTTTGATGAACAGCAGCGGTTCGGTAGGCACCGGGTTGTCCAGTTCCTTGGCGTGTTCGGCGTAATTGCGGCCAATGCACACGACTTTCCCGATCGGGAAGTGAATGCGCGTGCCGTCGACGTACTGGTGCTGATAGCTCATTTACCGACTCCTGCCTTCATTGATTCATCAAAGATTGCCGATCAAACCGCGAAAATCTTGCCCGGGTTCATGATGCCGTTCGGGTCGAACACCGCTTTCACCGCTTTCATGTACTCGATCTCGACCGGGGAGCGGCTGTAGGTCAAGTAATCGCGCTTGGTCATGCCGACACCGTGTTCGGCGGAGATCGAGCCGTTGTACTTCTCAACGGTTTCGAACACCCACTTGTTGACGGTCGCGCACTTGGCGAAGAACTCGTCCTTGCTCAGGTTATCCGGCTTGAGGATGTTCAAGTGCAGGTTGCCGTCGCCGATGTGGCCGAACCAGACGATCTCGAAATCCGGATAGTGCTCACCGACGATCGCGTCGATTTCCTGCAAGAACGCTGGCACTTTCGACACGGTGACCGAGATGTCGTTCTTGTACGGGGTCCAGTGCGAGATGGTTTCAGAGATGTACTCGCGCAGCTTCCACAGGTTCTGCAACTGGGTTTCGCTCTGGCTCATCACGCCGTCCAGCACCCAGCCCTGCTCGACGCAATGCTCGAAGGTTTCCAGTGCGCTGTTGGCCACTTCTTCAGTAGTCGCTTCAAATTCCAGCAGCGCGTAGAACGGGCAGTCGGTTTCGAATGGCGCCGGTACGTCGCCACGGCCCATGACCTTGGCCAGTGCCTTGTCGGAGAAGAATTCAAACGCGGTCAGGTCGAGCTTGCCCTGGAACGCGTGCAGCACCGGCATGATCGAGTCGAAATCAGCGGTGCCGAGCACCATGGCAGTGAGGTTTTTCGGCGCGCGATCCAGGCGCATGGTCGCTTCGACGACAAAACCGAGGGTGCCTTCGGCGCCGATGAACAACTGACGCAGGTCGTAACCGGTGGCGTTCTTGATCAGGTCTTTGTTCAGTTCCAGCACATCGCCTTTGCCGGTGACGACTTTCATGCCGGCGACCCAGTTGCGGGTCATGCCGTAGCGAATCACTTTGATCCCGCCGGCATTGGTGCCGATATTGCCGCCAATCTGGCTGGAACCTGCCGAAGCGAAGTCCACCGGGTAGTACAGGCCGTTTTCTTCGGCGACATTCTGCAAATGCTCGGTGACCACGCCCGGCTGACAAACGGCGGTGCGGTCGGTGAGGTTCACGTCGAGAATCTGATTCATGTAGTCGAACGAGACGACCACTTCGCCGTTGGCCGCCACCGCAGCGGCAGAAAGGCCGGTGCGCCCGCCCGATGGCACCAGCGCAATCTTGTGGGTGTTGGCCCAGCGGACCACGGCCTGCACCTGCTCGATGGTCTTGGGAAATACGATGGCACTCGGCGCCGGGGCGAAGTGTTTGGTCCAATCCTTGCCGTACGCATTCAGGGAGTCGGCGTCGGTCAGGACCTTGCCAGGCTCGACCAGGGTCTTCAGTTCATCAATCAGGGCAGGATTGGTCATCGATAGAACTCTCGAACAATTCATGGTCATCCTGAGAACGCTTCACGTCGCAGGAATGAGTGTTTAGCAGGGCGGCTATGCTAGCATACCGACCCCGCAGGCCAGTGCCCAAGGCCAGTTCTGCGGTAACGGCTTTCCTGCCGTTTGGGTCAGCTCCAGGCTGCTCCCCTCCCTGCCATTTTTCTCCGGGATACAGGTTTACGCAGATGAGCAAGACTTCTCTCGATAAGAGCAAGATCAAGTTCCTTCTTCTCGAAGGCGTCCACCAATCGGCTGTCGACGTCCTCAAGGCGGCGGGCTACACCAGCATCGAATACCTGACAGGTTCCTTGCCGGAAGCCCAGCTCAAGGAAAAGATCGCTGACGCTCACTTCATCGGCATTCGTTCGCGCACCCAACTGACCGAAGAGATCTTCGATCACGCGAAGAAGCTGGTCGCGGTCGGCTGTTTCTGCATCGGCACCAACCAGGTTGACCTGAGTGCTGCCCGTGAGCGCGGCATCGCCGTGTTCAACGCGCCGTACTCCAACACCCGCTCCGTAGCGGAACTGGTGCTGGCCGAAGCGATCCTGCTGCTGCGCGGCATCCCTGAGAAGAACGCTTCCTGCCACCGTGGCGGCTGGATCAAGTCGGCAGCCAACTCCTTCGAGATCCGTGGCAAGAAACTCGGCATCGTCGGCTATGGCTCGATCGGTACGCAACTGTCGGTTCTGGCGGAAGGTTTGGGCATGCAGGTGTTCTTCTACGACACCGTGACCAAGCTGCCACTGGGCAACGCCACGCAGGTCGGCAACCTGCACGAGCTGCTGGGCATGTCCGACATCGTCACCCTGCACGTTCCGGAAACCGCTGCGACCCAGTGGATGATCGGCGAGAAGGAAATCCGCGCCATCAAGAAGGGCGGCATTCTGATCAACGCGGCGCGCGGCACTGTGGTCGAATTGGACGCCCTGGCGGACGCGATCAAGGACAAGCACCTGATCGGCGCGGCCATCGACGTATTCCCGGTGGAGCCACGCTCCAACGACGAGGAGTTCGAAAGCCCGCTGCGTGGCCTCGACAACGTCATCCTGACCCCGCACATCGGTGGTTCGACCGCCGAAGCGCAAGCCAACATCGGTCTGGAAGTGGCGGAAAAACTGGTCAAGTACAGCGACAACGGTACTTCCGTTTCGTCGGTGAACTTCCCGGAAGTGGCCCTGCCGGCTCACCCTGGCAAGCACCGCCTGCTGCACATCCACGAAAACATCCCGGGTGTGATGAGCGAGATCAACAAGGTCTTCGCCGAAAACGGCATCAACATCTCCGGTCAGTTCCTGCAGACCAACGAGAAGGTAGGCTACGTGGTGATCGACGTCGACGCCGAGTACTCGGACCTGGCGCAAGAGAAGCTGCAGCACATCAACGGCACCATCCGTAGCCGGGTTCTTTTTTAAGAACTGCTACAAGCCTCAAGTTACAAGCGGCAAGTGATGTTTGCTTTTACTTGAAGCTTGCAGCGATAAAAAAGGGAGCCCCGAAGGGCTCCCTTTTTTATTCCACGTTGACGGTGATTTTCTTCGAGACGATTGGCGGATCGAACGGCATGTGGCCGCTGTCGCCCAGCTCCAGTTGCAGGGTGTGCTTGCCGGGTGCCAGCTTGACGTCGGCCTGGGTTTGCGCCTTGCCGAAGTGCATGTGGTTGGCATCATTCGGAATCGGAGCGCCGGCCGCTGGCAGCTTGTCGACGTCGATCAGCAGGTGGTGGTGACCGGTGTTTTTGGTGACATCACCGGCCGGTGCCAGTGCAACGTCCTTGGTACCGAACTTGACGGTGAAGGTCTGCGAAACCGTGGCCCCGTCTTCGGGAGAAACGATGAACACTTCGGCGCCTTTAGGGGCCGGTGTCGCCGCACTGGCCAGCACCGAAACACCCATCAACACACCCGCCAACGCTGCACGTGACATAAAGCTTTTCATTTTCTTCTCCAGTTTTTCCGTAAAATCCGTATGGTCATGACAACTTCACGACCATTCGTTGTCGAAGGCACTCGACAACCATAGCAAAGCGAGCCTGACTCAGAGCGTCGCGATAATGATTTCAAAGGAGTGACCATGCGTTTTCTGCCTGGCCTGATCTGCCTGCTACCCCTTCTGAGCCCTTTGGCTCATGCCGAACTGATTGATGACGTCAACGACCGTGGCGAGCTGCGCATAGCCCTTGAGGCTAATACACCGCCCTTCAACTTCAAGGAAGGCGACACACTCACGGGGTTCGAGGTCGAGCTTGGGCAACTGCTGGCCAACGAGCTGGATGTGCGCGCCGACTTCATCGTCACGGATGAGGCCGACCTGCTCCAGGGCGTTGAAAGCGGCAAGTACGACGTCGCGCTCAACCACATAGCACTGACACCCGAACTCAAGGATCGTTTCGACTTCAGCGAGTCTTACGGCAAGGTCGATGCGCAATTGCTGGCGAAGAAAGATGAGCAGCCACGGCCGATGGTGCTGGTGCAGGCGTTGACGGAAGAGAAGCCGAAAGCGACAGAGCCGGTGGATTTGGCGATTCCGTTTCAGAAGGGCAATCCGGCGTTTCAGGCCAGCCTTGCGAGCGCGATGCAGCGGATCAAGGCGGATGGGCGCCTGGCAGCGCTGACTGAGAAGTGGTTGAAGCCTTAAAAGC